>DUUR01000187.1 GCA_012841425.1 Bacteroidales bacterium
TCTTCTGCTAGTTGCATCAAGCTTTTGTTTGTGATTGAGGGCAGGATGGAGGTCGATTTAGGAGTTATATATGTATTGTCTTTTATGGCAAAAAAGTTTGCAGGACCGCACTCATCAATATACTTCTTCTCTTTTGCATCTAAATATAGAACAGCGGAGTAGCCCATTTCGTGTGCTTTTTCTCCTGCAGCAAGACTTGCAGCGTAGTTGCCGCCAACTTTGTACGTGCCAGTTCCTAGTGGTGCCGCACGATCGTATTCTCTAAGGATGACCATAGGGGTAGGTTTAAATCCTTCTTTAAAGTAAGGACCAACAGGGGTTACAAAAATAATGAATGTATACTCAAGTGATGGTTTTACGCCAACTTGTGCGCTTGTGCCAATCATTAGAGGGCGAATGTATAAAGATGCGCCACTTTCGTAAGGTGGTACAAAATGCTCGTTTTTCTTAATGGCTAGAAGAACCATCTTCTCAAACATTTCGACTGGCAGTTCGGCCATTTTAATGCCCCTACACGATGATTGTAAGCGTAAAGCATTTTCACGCATTCTGAAAACCCTAACTTTGCCATCTTTTCCTCTGAAAGCTTTTAAGCCTTCAAAAACTTCCTGTCCATAATGTAGTGATGTAGCTGCCATATGAAGATTGATATACTCCGAGGTTTCAGCTTGCGGTTCACTCCATTTACCATCTCGATAATGACTCCTTATGTTGTAATCTGTTTTTATGTAGCCGAATGATAGTTTCGACCAGTCTAATGTGCCCATCTTAGAATTTTTTATAGTATTTGAATTAAACTTGTCCTTTACAAATGTAAGAATATATTTCCTATAATCTCTTTTTTAACAATATAAATAAGTAATTTCGTACTTCTGAAATGATTGATCATATTACAATTGGACGTATTCAAGATACCGCACAGATTGCAGAAGTGGTATCTGATTTTGTTACACTTCGACGAAGAGGTGTGAATATGGTGGGGTTATGTCCGTTTCACGACGATAGAAGCCCCTCCTTTTATGTTTCTCCTGCTAAGAATATATGTAAGTGCTTTTCTTGTGGTGAGGGTGGCTCGCCTATACATTTTGTGATGAAGCATGAGCAAATGTCGTATTACGAAGCATTGAAGTATCTAGCTCGTAAATACAACATTGAGATTGTTGAAAAAGAACTGACAAGCGAAGAAAGACAGCAGCAGAGCGATAGGGAGAGTATGTTTATACTTAATGAGTATGCTAGTAACTATTTTGTTAAAACATTACATTCTAACCCCGAAGGTAGATCTGTGGGACTTACTTATTTTAAAGAGCGGGGAATACGAGAAGATATAATAAAGAAGTTTCAACTTGGTTATAGTTTAGAGGAGCGTAATGCTTTTTCTGTTGAAGCACAGAAAGCTGGCTATAATATTGATTTCTTACTGAAAACTGGACTGTCTTTTGGGGGTGAGCAAAACCGACCATTGATGGATCGATTTAGAGGGAGGGTGATTTTTCCTGTACATACGGTTTCAGGTAAGGTGGTTGCTTTTGGTGGTAGGATACTTAAGAAGGTTGAGAATGTTGGTAAATATGTCAACTCACCAGAGAGCGATATCTACTCAAAAAGTAAAGAGCTTTACGGTATTTTCTTTGCTAAGAGTGCCATGGTTAAACAAGATAAATGTTTTCTGGTTGAAGGCTATACAGATGTTCTTTCTATGCATCAGGCGGGAATAGAGAATGTTGTGGCTTCTTCGGGAACAGCACTTACGCATGGACAGATACGTATGATTCATAGGTTTACAGAAAATATTACTGTTTTATATGATGGTGATACTGCTGGAATTAATGCAGCTCTTAGAGGAATAGATTTATTGTTGGAGGATGGGATGAACGTAAAAGTGGTCCTTCTTCCAGAAGGTGAAGACCCTGATTCATTTGCCAGGAAACAAAATGCAGATAGTTTTCATAGATACATTTCGGAGAACGAGACCGATTTTATTCGTTTTAAAACAGATTTACTAATTAATGAGGTTGGAGACGATCCAATTAAGAGGTCGGGAATGATTTCTAATATAGTAAATAGTATTGCCATTATTCCAGATGCTATAACACGCTCTGTATATATACAGGAATGTTCGCAATCATTAAAAATGCCAGAAAAGGTTCTTATAGCAGAGATTAATAAAATCAGAAAAAGAGACTGGGAGAAGAAAAAAGAGAAAAAGGATAGAGAAGAGAACAGGATATCTGTTGGTAATAGTATTATGCCTAATTCAAATAGGGATTTAGCATCAGATATAGATATTAATATTAATTCTAAAATATCTACCACTCCTTTTGATAAATTTGAACGTGAAATTCTGAGGTATGTGGTTAGGTATGGTAATTTTCCCATTTATCAAAAGTTTGAAACTCGAAAACGAAAAGAAGGAAAAA
>DUUR01000188.1 GCA_012841425.1 Bacteroidales bacterium
AAATATCTCAATAGCTCTGAGTGAAAGAAAATCGAACATAGTGGGATAATGCTTGCGAGAGTCTTTGCCAAGCTCAATAACTACAGAATAATCTTCAACTTGTGTATTAATCAATATATTCTTGTTTGATAAAGAAGCGGTGAGATGCTCAACAATCTTATTATAGAAAACATTTTTTGTCCACTCCTTCATATCTGAAGGTACAAAGTCGCCCAGTTCTGTACGCTGCCTGATAGTCCATTGCTCTTTTTGATAATATTGAAGATACAATTCTCCTAACATTGAGTGTATTACAGACTTCTCGACAACATCATTGCTTTTTTCAAGCATATCGTTAAGGTTTAGGAATATAGTTGTATCATTTTGAGTATCTACAGATAAGTCATACTTCCCTTGATGAATTAATGCTTTGATTACCTGAGGACTGTTTTTCTCTTTTATTGCTTTTGAAAGAATTGCATCTACAACTTTTGACGCAGATTGTGGCAACGATTTTTTCTCAAATTCTGCTACTGTCAACCATTCATCGGTATAATTTCTATCTTTCATAATTTTTCTGTTTTGTGCTGATATACCAAAAACAGTGATTAATATTAATAGTACAAGGATTACTTTTTTCATATTGAGATTTTTCAATGTTATTTTATATAAGAAAAGAGTGGTAACTGTATGGCCTTATGGCTTTAACACTACTCCCATTCTTTTTTTGCCGTTTATTTTTATGATTATCGGACTTTCAAATTTAACGTGGCGTACAAACTCGGTCTCATATTCTGCAGGCTGTTCATTTAAATAGCTCTCATTGAATAGACCATCATTATGCACAAAAGGATTAATGGTGAAGTAACCAACACCGAAAGAAGTAAGGTTTTGAAAAAAATGTGTCCCTTGGCTGGGCTCAATTCGATAGTTCTCTATACTAGACTCTACAATTACTCGTGCTTGAGAGATATGAGGCCACTTTATAGGAATTCCTAACCAGGGGTCGGAAGAGCCCCACCTGCCCGGGCCTACAAGCACATAGTTTGTTCCACTTTGAATGAATTTAGCGTTAAGTGCTTCAATCTCCCTTGCTATGAGTGGATTTTTTGATGCATTAAAACTATCACTTTTAACATACACGACATCAAACACATCGTCGGATATTCCATTACCTAGAGCATTTCTTGAAAATAAAATTGTGCTATCCATTTCAACCTCCTCAAGATCTTCGTGCATCACCTCTCTGCTGTCTACGATTGGTCTTATCTGCAAAACATAAAAAGTAGCGTTATTTTGATCTTGTATATCTACTGCAAACTCAATCTCAACTGGTCTACCCATCTCTTTTTGCCCTGCCTTGAGCAACTTAACAAAGGTTTCTGCTAATGGCAACGTATCGTGTTGTAGTATATTGGCGAAAGATATAATTTTTCTACCACCCTCGTAATAACCGTCGCGAATAATTTGATCTTGAGGATCGTAAGTTGATGCCACATATCTTAAAGGGCTTGTATTATCGGCCATCTTGAGTCGTGATTTTACAAGATTGAAACTGTCATCGACAGTAAAATCTTTTGATACCGAATCGAGGTCTAAAGCATAAAATTGAGTTTGGGTATCTTTTAATGCTAGATCGAGTGAGCTTAATTGCAGAATATTGGATGTGTGCAAAGGAGAAAAACGTAGCCCCGTATTACCATCGACAATATACTTACCCAAGCCGAATGCCATATTTACGATACCATCTTCTGATTTTTCGTTACCAATGGGATAATAATTGATAGAACGTGCTACACCCGAAATAGCAGGGTAATATAGATTATCATACTTTGAACCAACTACCTCTTGTAATACTATCGCCATTTTCTCCTGATCGATAAGGTTTTGAGTGGCAGACATGTAAGCTTTACTATCTTTATAGAATACGGAAGCATAAACAGCTTTTACAGCATCGCTTAAAAGACGCACCATTACATATTTATCATTTACGTAAGGTATCATGTATGTTGAGTAAATACCAGCAAAAGGCTGATATTGTGAATCTTCTAGCAAGCTAGATGAACGAATGGCAATTGGTGCTTCTATTGCTTCAAAAAACACGAGGAAATCACTCACAAGCCTCTTAGGCAATTTAGCGGCAAGAAACTGTTTTAGTATTTGCTCATCGGGACGATCGGCAAGCGCCGATTCATAAAGCTGGTTTGCCTCCATAAACTCATCGAATATATCGGTACAGAGCACTACAGTTTTTGGTGTAGTTACTGGAAAATTATTGTGATTATTGAGTTCGAGATGAGTTTTTACCATATACCCAATAAATGCAAGGCCTCTCCCTTTCCCCCCAAGTGAGCCTTCTCCGATACGTGCGAAATTTGAATATTGATCAAATCTATCCTTCTCGAATACTGCTACAACACCTGTATTTTTCATTCGGCGGTATTGTACAATAGTGGCATATATTAATTCACGTGCATCGTTCATATTGGCGTACTCCGATACATCAATCTTTTTGAGCATCTCGGCAACGGGAAACATGGCACGTGAATAGAAAAAACGTGAGAAATGGTTGTGTGAAAGGTGATAGTAAAGAGAATCGTCGGGTATGTTTCTAATATTCATTTGAAGTTCCTTAAGATTCCTGATACGGAAAATCTCTTTACCTGTGTTAGGATCGGAAATAATAAAATCGCCAAATCCTAGATTATCTTTAATCGCTTTATAAAGATCTTGTGGAAATGTTTTTGAGTTTTTATCTATGAAGAGATCTTTTGAGTCTTCGATATACTTGCGGTTAGCGGACTCAGAAGAGGTATATATAAATGGAATATCGGGGTCGATTGACCTAATCCATTCGCCCAATTTTTTTCCTGCCAGTTTATCTTTTACTCCCTCGCGATTAAAACTCATATCGCTTATTACTCCAAGCATATTATCTCCAAATTTCTGGTAGTACGAAACTGCCTCTTCGTAGTTTCGTGCGAGTAATATTTTAGGGCGACCTCTCATCCTGAGCATTTGAAGGTGGTCGTTTAGCGCCTCTTTTGAGAATTCTTTAGATTCAGATAGCACAAATTTATAAAGCAGTGATAGTGCTGAAGAATAAAAACGAACTGAATCTTCAACAAGCATAATAGTTTGAACCCCAACTGTTCTGACGTCATGCTCAACATTTATGTTATCCTCTATGAGCTTAATTATAGCTAAAAGCAAATCGGTATCGCCTAACCAACTAAATACATAATCGATTCCACTTAGATCTTCTTTGCTGAGCGACTTGGTAACTGCTTTTGAGAATGGTGTTAAAAGGACTACAGGTATTCGAGGATACAGCTCTTTTAATTGCTTTGCAAGTATGAAAGTATCGCTACTATCCATATTTGGCATGCATATAATTAATTCATAATTGCTTTGCTTTAGTTCGGCCAGAGCCTCTTTGTTGCTACTTACTTGTGTAAAACGAGGTGGGTATCGCAGGTTAAGAGATGTATACTCATTGAATATTTGCTCATCTACTCGACCGTCATCTTCGAGAATAAACATATCGTATCTTGAAGCTACCATAAGTATATTATAAATACGCTTATTCATTAACTTCACGAAAGGTGTATCTCTAAATCTTAGCTGGCTTATATCGTGGGCTCTAATTACCGAGTTGGATGTTTTCAGTTTCATATACTCAACACTTTTATAATAATTATCAAATATAAATCAAATAATGTAATCTATAATATTTTGCATTCAAAGTTATGATGTTATGCCCTAAATTGTTGTACTAAAGATTATTTATTGTTTTTAAGTAGTATAATTATAACTAATAGGATTTCCATGAATCATTTTTTTTATCTATTTTTGGTTTAACAAAAAAACCACTATTAAAAATGAAGAAATCTCTTTTTATATCAATATTTATATTTTTAGCCATCCTAGCTACGGCATTTATTTTGTTTACTGCAGGCAAAGAGCTTGAAAAGACTGAATCTGAAAAGCCACAAGTTCTTTCTATGACTGCATCGGTAGAAATTCCAGGAAAGATGACTTTTGCTGGTGAAGAAATTGTATTTGATAGATATGACAAGAGGGAAAGGATGGATAGAGAATTAAATAGCTTTACCTATTTTCACTCAACTACACTATTGCTCTTCAAGCGAGCCAATCGCCTTTTCCCAGTTATTGAGCCCATACTTAAAAGAGAAGGGGTGCCCGATGATTTGAAATATTTGGCAGTTATTGAGAGTAGTCTCGATTGGAGAGCAGTTTCGCCTGCAAGAGCGGCAGGATTGTGGCAGTTTCTGCAAACAACTGGCAGAGAGCATGGCCTGGAGGTGAGAACTGATGTGGATGAGCGTTATCATGTGGAAAAATCGACAGTTGCCGCTTGTAAATATTTAAAGGATGCTTATCGTAGATATGGCTCATGGAGTGCGGCAGCTATGGCATACAATGGAGGTCAGGGAAGAATTACGAATGAATTGAGAAATCAACTTGCTGAAGAGGCTCTTGACTTGTGGCTTGTGGAAGAAACTACTAGATACTACTACAGGATGCTAGCTATTAAACAGATATTTGAGCAACCTAAACAGTATGGATTTATAATTAAACCTGAACATCTTTATAAGCCAATGGAGTTTAGGAAGGTTACAATCACTAGCACGATACCCGATTTGGTTGCATTTGCTAAGGATAATGACATTACGTATGCTCAACTAAAAGACTTCAACTCGTGGCTAAGAACTGACAAGCTGAATAATGCTTCAGGTAAATCTTACTCGATACTTATACCAACTAAGGACGATCTTTACTATAAAAGTGGAGATAAGCCCAAGGTTCACAACCCTATATGGGTTACTGAATAAACTTTTAAGGTTATCAATCGTTAATACATAATATGAATTCTGAAACAGAACAGATACATGTGTATGGTGCCCGTGTACACAATTTAAAAAATATTGATGTTACAATTCCTCGCGACTCGCTTACGGTTATTACTGGTTTAAGTGGTAGTGGAAAATCATCTCTGGCATTTGACACCATATTTGCTGAGGGACAGCGACGCTATATAGAAACATTTTCGGCATATGCGCGTGGATTTCTCGGGAAGATGGAACGTCCGGATGTGGATAAAATTACCGGACTTAGCCCTGTTATATCAATAGAACAAAAAACTACAAATAAGAATCCCCGATCGACAGTTGGAACTTCAACAGAGGTTTATGATTTCCTGCGACTACTTTTTGCACGTGCGGGCGAGGCATACTCGTACC
>DUUR01000189.1 GCA_012841425.1 Bacteroidales bacterium
AAAAAAGGAAGAAACATAATTCGTGGAGCAGTAATTAATGGTCCAGGAATGAGCGATTTCTGCGTTCGATTTGTAGATGAAGATGGAGCTCCAGTAAGAAATATTAAAATAATAAATGAGTAATAATTTCTTTTAATTGCAAATAAAATGAACTTACAATATAAAATATCAGCAATAACAGCGTTACTATTCATATACTTTACAACTGTGACGGCGCAGATAGGAGAACCATTTATACATGATCCGTCTACAATTATGGAAAGTGATGGCAAATACTACACATTCGGCACTGGTGGAGGAGGTTTGATATCTGAAGATGGCTGGACATGGAATAGTGGGGCCGAAAGACCTGGAGGCGGAGCGGCGCCCGATGCTATAAAAATTGGCGACCGCTACCTCGTGGTATATGGCGCTACTGGTGGAGGTCTCGGAGGCGGTCATAATGGCAAAATTCTTACCATGTGGAACAAAACACTCGATCCTAATTCTCCCGATTTTGAATTTTCTGAACCTATTCTTGTAGCTCAGTCCGATGGTGTGGAAGATAACGATGCCATAGACCCTGGCCTACTGCTCGATCCAAATGATGGTCGTTTGTGGTGTTCCTACGGTACATACTTCGGTTTCATCCGCTTAATAGAATTAGACCCCAATACAGGCGCTAGAATAGATGGTAATGAAGCAATAGATATTGCAATTGATTGCGAAGCCACAGACTTGGAGTATCGCGACGGATGGTATTACCTCCTCGGCACCCACGGTACTTGTTGTGATGGAGCCAACTCAACCTACAACATTATAGTTGGTCGCTCCAAAAATGTAACGGGTCCATATATCGACAATATGGGAAGAGAAATGCTTAAAGGTGGAGGTAAATTGGTAATTGCATCTCGCGATACACATATTGGTCCTGGGCATTTCGGTAGATATATAATTGAAGAAGGGGTAGAAAAAATGTCTTGTCACTTCGAAGCTGATTTAGAACAGAGTGGTCGCAGTGTACTAGGTATTCGTCCTTTATTGTGGAAAGATGGATGGCCTGTCGCTGGAGAGGTTTTCAAAGAAGGAACTTACAAGATTGAATCCGAAAGAAGAGGTTATTCGCTAGAATTGATGGTAGACTTTGTTCGCATGCCTGGTAGAATGAGAGGCTTTAATCGTGATATAGACGAACCCATCATAACCGTACCATCTCAAAAACTTGATGATGTCATAAACACTTGGCCCAAAGGAAATATTGGTGTCAGAATTGGAGACTACATGGTTCGCCCTCATCAACGTTGGACAATTACATCCGTTCCAGAAGCAGGTGGCTATTTGGGTGGTCCGTATTATAAAATTACGATAGAAGGAACAGATAGGGCTTTGGCTGCTACAGCTGATGCTGAAGTTATAACTGTACCAAATTTCACTGGTGCTGCAGAACAATTATGGCGAATCGATCAGCTTACAGATGGAACATATCGAATCATGCCAAAGGAAATTCCTAATTCTAATAAACAATATGCTTTAGTTTCATCGGGAGACAGCACCCCTACTCTTGCTAAATTTGATATGAGTAGCGATAACTCAAAATGGAATTTCAGAAATCACTAATAACTTTTGTTTAATAATAGATTTTTATAAAAATCAACAATACTAACTTATATATGAGAAATATTGCACTACTAATCAGTATACTTGCTTTAATGGCGGCATGCGCACAAAAAGAGACAAAAACAACTTTCGAATATACAGGCAATCCGCTAGTAAAAGACAAATTCACTGCAGATCCTGCTCCACTCGTTCATGAGGGAACACTTTATTTATATGTAGGTCATGATGAATATTATGAAGGACAAGACACCGCCTCGGGGGGACATGAATTTAATATTACCGAATGGCTCTGCTACTCAACCAAAGATATGAAAACATGGACAGACCATGGAGCAGTGCTCAAACCCACCGATTTCGAGTGGGGCATTGGCGAAGCTTGGGCTTCACAAGTAATTGAGCATGATGGTAAGTTTTATTATTACACTTCACTTCAAGCAGGAAAGCCATACAATAGCAAAGTTATTGGTGTGGCTGTAAGTGATAGTCCCACAGGTCCATTTACAGACCCTATTGGAAAGCCACTGATTACAGACGATATGACATCAAACGAACCACGTGGATGGTGGAATGATATTGATCCAACTTTTATCATAGATGATAATGGACAAGCATGGCTCTCATGGGGAAATGGCACCTGCTTTTTAGTAAAACTTAAGCCTAATTTAGTTGAACTTGATGGTGAAATAGAAGTGGTTGATCTTCCTAATTTTGTTGAAGGTCCGTGGTTACACAAAAGAAACGATCTGTATTATCTTACATATGCATCAATGGGAGAAGGACGAGAGACTATTTCATACGCAACATCAAATTCAATGGAGGGACCTTGGACTCCTCATGGAGAACTTACAGGAATGGCAGAAAACAGTTTTACTATTCATCCAGGAATTGCAGAATTCAACAACAAATGGTATTTTTTCTACCACAATGCAACGCTTACAGTTGATGGTCGCCCAGGCGCAATAGGGAGAAGAGCAGTATGCATAGAAGAACTACATTATAATTCCGATGGAACGATGCAATTTGTAGAACAAACTAGCGAAGGCACACTTCACATCCACAACCCTAATTAACAGCTACATAGCTCGTGCTTAACTAATATAGAGCACACCCATAGGAGGCAAAAATTGTAATTCAATTTTTTGTCTCCTAAATTTTTATTTTCATTATTGTACTTATTACAGATAGGTTATTTAAAAAAAAACTGTATGTTTGTTAATGATATCAAACACCTAACAAAGATGAGAATAAAAACTACTATTATAATAAATCTTTTTTGCGTCATAGCTGTAGTTGCTCAACAAGGGAATCATAGTTTTAATGAATATAATTTTTCATATCTAACAATCGATAATGGCTTATCCGACAATTCGGTTCATGCAATTCACAAAGATTACAATTCATTCATGTGGTTTGGTACTTCCTATGGATTAGAAAGATTTGACGGATACGAGTTCAAACACTATTCTGCCAACTCCGATAGCCCTAATTTATTCATTGAAAGCAGTTACATCCACGATATTAAAGAAGATAAATATCATAATCTTTGGATAGCTTCAGATGCAGGCATCTTTAGAATAGATTTGCAGCGCGAAAATATTATTTTCTTTAAAAATTACGAGGGTGAAAACAAAGAAATCCTCACCTCTCCTGTACAAACTATCTTCATTGATGAGTATCAAAATCTATTGATAGGCAGTAACAATAGTTTTTCACACGTTATCCTTAACAGTAACAGGGAAGTGACAAAAGTTAATTTGCTAAAAAATGAAGTGGATGTTAGAAGTATAGAAAAACATGGCAATGACATCTGGGTTGGTGGTAATAATTTATTGCTAAGATACTCATTTAGCTCTCCCAACAATTACGTAAATATACCTATACCCTCAAACATTGACATTTCTGATCAAACCATTAACTGCTTCTTTTCATTTGGAGATTATTTATGGGCTGGAACAACAAACGGTTTATATGGAATAAACACTCTGAGTAATTATTACACTCATTATCAACATGATCCCAAAAACCCACAAAGCATTTCTTCTAATATAGTAATGGATATTGAAAAGAATGATTCGGGTGAAATCATTGTTGCAACCCGAAATGGTATTAATATCCTGTCTAGAACCAACCAATTTGTGGTTATTAAGAAAGAGTCTGAATCTAAGTCGCTAAATAGCAATATAATAAACAAAATATTCATAGACGATGATTATTCCATTTGGGCTGGCACCGACCTAGGAGGTGTTAATATATTAGAACCCAAGCAAATATCATATACACGTGCTTTAAACAATTTCGAGAATGGTAATTCTCTAATCATTAGTGCTGTTATCGAAGATAAGCAGGGTAATATACTTGTGGGTATAGTTGATGGTGGACTAGCAATTAAACGAAAAGGAGAAAACAACTTCTCATTTTACAAACACGATTCGGAAACGCACAACTCATTAGGGAGCAACAATATAACAGACATAGTACAAGATTTTAAGGGCGATTACTGGATATCCACTATTGGTGGCGGCATACAAAAGCTTTTAAATAAAAATCTAAGTAACCCTATTTTTGAACACTTTACAAAAGAAAACTCAGGTCTAGTATCAAACGATGTTCATGATATTCATATCGACTCTCTCAGAAATTCTCTTTGGATATGTACAAGTAGCCATATCCAGAGTCTTGATTTTTCTACTCAAACTATCAATCGTTTACGACATTACTCAAGTACAAGAGAGATACCAGATAACTTGAATACTATTTTCGTAGATTCTAAATCGCGTTTGTGGGTAGGTGGCAATGGAGTTTATGTAATTGACCTTGCTGACTTTAGAAATGGATACGAATCTGTTCATTATAAACATAAACTGGATGACCCTGAAAGCAAAATTATAGATAAGATAACCACAATCATAGAAACAAAAAATGGCGATATCTATTTAGGTAGCAGAGGTAATGGACTATATATGCTTAATAGAAACAGTGTAAATGGCAAATTCACTTTTACCAACTTTGCAGGTCGTGCAGGTCTTACAGAAACAAGTGTATCAAGCATAATTGAAGATGAGAACCAAAATTTATGGGTTAGCACCTTTAGAGGTATATACATATTTAATACCTTCAGTAACAAAGCTATTAAATTCGATAGTGATGATGGGTTGCCTATACAGCAATTTTACCAGAGATCGGGATATAAAACTTCAAATAATCATATACTATTAGGAACCACAGATGGGTTAATTGAGTTCAACACACAGATTAATCTCTCAAAAGAAAAAGAAAGAACAGTAACTTTCACTCAATTTATAAGCAATGGTCGTGAAAAAATACCCTATATAGATAATAAAAATCTAAAAACCTCCATTATACATGCCAGTGAGATACATCTCTTTCCTCCAGAAAATTCATTTGAAATTTCGTTCAGCGCACTCGACTATCAGAGTCAGAACAAAATCTACTATTTTCACCGTATTGTAGAATTAGATAATAAGATAAAAGTGGGACTGGTAAACAGAAACGCAAAATACA
>DUUR01000190.1 GCA_012841425.1 Bacteroidales bacterium
CGTCTTTATGTTTCTCGCTTAAATATTGCAGTAGTTCAAAAAGTTGAAGCACCTCTTCCTTAATTATTAATACCTCCTCTTTTAGGTAGAGCTTTATATCAAGCAGTACCTGATCGTTTCTAGAACGGCCCGAATGGATTCTCTTACCCACTTCTCCAAGTCGCTCTGTTAACATAGCCTCAATTTGAGAATGAATATCCTCTACATCAAGCTCTAGTTTAAATTCTCCTTTTTCAACTTCATGCAATATATTTTGCAATTCAGCCTGAAGTAGTTTTTCTTCATCTTCATTTAACAAGTCAATTTTAACAAGCATCTTTATATGCGCCATTGAACCTTTAATATCATGCTTTGCCAGGCGAAGATCAAGCTCACGGTCGTTACCCACTGTAAAATCTTCTACCCTTTTATTAGCATCGAATCCTTTGTCCCAAATTTTTGCCATTTATTGCAAGTTTTCAGCTATTCTTTGACAGCTCAGTTAAAAAATTTATATATCCCTTTATACCCTGGTTAATCTCTTCAATTAGTACAAACTCATCTGCCTGATGAGAGCGTGCCGATTCACCTGGTCCCATTTTTATTGCTGGGCAAGTAACTCTCATCCAGTCGGAAGTAGTTGGAGAAGTATATGACTCGATCCCTAGCCGCTCTACACAATGCAAAAGAGAATGATTTGGAGGAGTAGCCGAGCTTCTGTTTGTTAGAGATCGAGCGTTAAGCACGCTTTTAACTTTTGGTTGCAGAATATCCATAATCTCATTATTACTATACTGTTCAGTAGGTCTTATATCCACAACAAAGTTACACTTGTCGGGTACAACATTATGCTGAGTGCCGGCATTAATTTGAGTAACTGTGAGTTTTACCTCACCCATTGTTGGAGATATTTTACTGAAACTTGTAGTGCGCAAGATATTGATATCCTCTAAAGCTATATAGAGTGCATTCACGCCCTCATCTCTAGCCGCGTGACCACTAACACCCGTAGCCAGCCCGTCAATTACAAGCAGCCCTCTTTCGGCAATTGCGGCTCTCATACCTGTTGGTTCACCAATAATAGCCATATCAACCTGATTTGATATCTTTTGCCATATCAACTTCATGCCATGAGAGCCAGAGTTCTCCTCTTCAGCCGATAATACTAATATCAGATTAAAACCTAATTGCACATCTTTGAGATGAATAAATGCATGAATCATAGACACAACACTGGCGCCGGCGTCATTACTGCCAAGTCCAAAAACATATTTGTCCGATTCTTTTGGCTTAAAAGGATCAATAGTATATCCCGATGCAGGTTGCACAGTATCGAGATGAGAATTTAGCATTAAAGTTGGTAGTGATGGATTATGGCAGGTCTGTTTAACTATAATATTATTACCAATACATTCTGAAGAGATTCCCATCTCCTTGAAATAATTTATCAGATAATCTTTTCTCAGATTCTCTTCACCCGAAAAAGATTTGATTGAAATCAATTTTCTTAGCAAATTGACAGCACTATCTATACGCTCCATATTAATATTTTATCTGTATTTGGCAGTTGTTAAACTCTAGCACTAAGATTATTTAAGTATTGTGCCTTTTCTTGTAAGAAGATTGTTAGCATGCAAAATAATAACCTCCGATACCCCATTTCTAATAGCTTTAAAGGAATTATCCATCTTGGGTATCATGCCATCGACAATGAATCCGTTTTCTTTATAAACCTCACACTCTTCAAAACTCATGGTGGCAATTAAGCTATCGGGGTTGTTGATATCTTTTAGTACACCCTCTTTCTCGAAACAATAATAAAGAGAAGTATTGTAATTATTTGATAATCCTGTAGCAACAGAATAAGCTATAGTATCGGCATTGGTATTTAGAAGAGAACCATTCTCATCGTGAGTTATAGCACAAAATACAGGAATGATATCAGATTCTAAGAGTTGCGATATAAAACTGCTATTCACCTTATTAGGGTCAGGATCGCCAACAAAACCAAAGTCAATTGGCACAGGCGAACGTCTTATAGAAGGTATACAATTTGCATCGGCCCCTGAAAGGCCAATTGCATTGCAGCCAATTTTCTGAAGAGATGCAACAATACTTTTATTTATCCATCCCGAATAAACCATTGTAACAACTTTAATGGTCTCCTCATCGGTTATACGTCTACCGTTTACCATTTTAGTTTCTATCCCAAGCTGCTTAGCCAATTTTGATGCCATAACGCCCCCACCGTGAACTAAAAGCTTGTTCCCTTCTAATTTCTTAAAGTCGTTAAGAAATGATTCAAGAGCTTCGGGATTATCAACAATATTTCCTCCTATTTTAACAATGGAAAGACTTTCTTTATTTTTCGCCATTTTGTGCAGATTCCTGTTTTCTTATTAGAGCCAATTTGTTTATTTAAAACTATATCGCTTAATAAAGAAAAATGTTCTTATCGAATAATTTAAGCTAAACCTAGCAATATCTCTTTTAATACCGTTTGAGCAGAAACTACTCTGTTGGCTGCTTCTTGAATAACAATTGATTGACTGCTTTCTATAACCGCATCTGTAACAATCATATTTCTGCGAACAGGCAAACAGTGCATAAAATATGCATTGTTGGTTAGTGCCATTTTCTTACTGTCAACAGTCCAATCTCTATCTTTACTTATAACTTTGCCATAATTTGGGTCATTGTAAGGCGACCAGTTCTTGGCATAAATAAAATCAGCTCCTTTGTATGCTTTCTCAACATTATACTCTACTTTGGCATTGCCAACAAAAGACTCTTCTAGTTCATAACCTTTTGGGTGAGTAATAACAAATTCATAATCAGTGGCATTCATCCACTCAGCAAATGAGTTGGGAACCGCTTGTGGCAATGCTTTAGGATGTGGTGCCCAGGTGAGAACTACTTTAGGGCAGTCGGTTTTTTTGAACTCCTCAATAGTAATTAAATCTGCAAAACTCTGTAGCGGATGTCGGGTAGCTGCCTCCATACTAAATAC
Organism: Bacteroidales bacterium; assembly: GCA_012841425.1. Classification (GTDB taxonomy): domain Bacteria; phylum Bacteroidota; class Bacteroidia; order Bacteroidales; family Dysgonomonadaceae; genus Proteiniphilum. Next base: position 2,990 of record DUUR01000190.1, read on the forward strand.
AGGTTTTCCCGAATATTTAATAAACTGATTAAGGATTACCTCGTTGTAATCATCTTTTTTATTTTCGAACTGGGCAAAAGAGCGTACACCAATAATATCGCAATAAGCACCCATAACCGGTATAGCTTCGAGAATATGCTCAGGCTTATCACCATCCATTATTACACCCCTTTCGGTCTCCAGCTTCCATGCCCCCTGATTTATATCGAGAACAATAACATTCATTCCCAGGTTATAACCAGCTTTTTGAGTACTTAACCTAGTTCTTAAGCTAGAATTGAAAAAGATAAGTAACAATGTTTTATTCTTTCCTAAATCCTGATTGGCATAAGGGTTATCCTTTACCCACTTAGCTTTTTCCAAAGCAACATTCAGGTCTTCTATATCATGTACTGAAGTAAAGTTTCTCATAATAAAATACTGTTTTAAGCTGTTTTGTTTTTTAATTCCGTTAAGAAGATATCAATTTCCTCTTTAGAAATTGAGAGAGGGGGGAGTAGCCTCATAACACCATTCTTAGCTCCCCCTGTAAATATATGGCTTTCGAATAATAGTTGGTTGCGAACATCGGCAAATTCTGGTTGAAGTTCAATCCCTAACATGAGCCCCCTCCCTCTTATAGCTTTTACTGCAGGTATTTTATTTAGCTCCATCTGCAAATATTCGCCCATTTTATAAGCATTATTAATCAGAGACTCTTCTTCAATTACATCAAGAACTGCAATTGCCGCTGCACATGCAAGATGATTTCCTCCAAAAGTGGTTCCGAGCATCCCTTTTTTTGCTTCAAATTCAGGAGATATTAATACACCGCCAACTGGGAATCCGTTGCCCATACCTTTAGCAGTAGTTATAATATCAGGTTTTATATCGGCATACTGATGTGCAAAAAACTTACCAGTTCTGCCGTAACCCGATTGAATCTCATCTAAAATAAGAGGTACATCGTTTGTTTTGCATAATGCGTTAAGCTGTTTTAGGAAGAGATCTTTAGGTTGAAATATTCCTGACACCCCCTGAATTCCTTCAATTATTACTGCTGCTACATCACCCTTTGCAATCTCCTTTTCAACTGCTTCAATATCATTGAGGTTAATAAAAATCACCTCATGCCCTTTGTTAAAAGGAGCTTGTATATTGGGGTTGTCAGTAACAGCAACTGTTCCCGATGTTCTACCATGAAAG
>DUUR01000191.1 GCA_012841425.1 Bacteroidales bacterium
AAGCTATCGTGGTTTAGGTATCCAAACATGCTATCGCTACCGCTGCCAGGAAGTGCAGTTATCGCAGCACATTCCAATATTTTTCCCATATGAATTGCCAATCCCTTATCAAAACCCTCTTTAATAGCCAATGCAGAAAACACAGAAGGGTCGTAAGCTCTTCCAGCGATAATCAAATCGGCGCCATTATTCAAAGCTTCAATAAAAGGTTCTTCACCCATCTGTGCAACTATTCTAACCGTTTTGTCAACATCACTCTCGCTTATCTGTTCAGCAGGATGTAATGGAGATATGTTGCCCAAACGAAGATTTTCCTTTATAAAATCTTTCTCGAATTCAGAATCTATAATAGCCAATTTATAAGATAAACTCTTTTCTCTTGTAATCTCTTTTATTATATCCACAGTTAGATTTACGTGAGGCTTACCTCCGCTACCACCTGCTGTGCCAATTATAAGAGGAATTCCTGCTTCAAGTGCTGCAGGAATCATAATCTCAAGATCTCTTTTAACAGAGTTTCTATCTGTGAAAGATTTACCTGCTCCCAAATAGTATGGACCTGGATCTGTAGATCCAGCATCAACCGCTATTACATGCGGTTTGCGCTCCATCCCAGCAATAAACGATTCAATTGGAAATCCATAACCTAGTATAGCTGTAGGTGATAATACTCTAATCTCTTTCATTGTTTTTATAGTTCTCAATATTTATGATTCTGAAATTATAGAAAAACACTTTGTGTTCAATTATCAAAGTTTATAGTGTTTTTGTTGCAGAGTGTATTGCCAATATACGGTTAATCTCATTATAAACTATCATATATCCCTCATCTACGCCCATGCCTGGCTTGGCCAGAATTTGATCGGGTTGAGTGGCCATGGCTATATGAGCACAAATTTCGGCAGAACGAGATGTTTCATTACAAGTTCCCCCCAAATAAGCCCCAATTCCATGTTCTTTACAATATAGAACAGCTTCAATGCTATTATTAATCCCCCCTAAGTCAGGAGTTTTAATTTGCATCATATGACCCGCTTTCATTTTACAGAAGTCGATAATATCTTGCAACGTATTACACCACTCATCGGCAACAAGCTCTGCCGATATTCCTTTTTCTTCAATTTTACTACGTAATATTTGCAACGCTTCCATCTGTGGCTTCTTGTCTCCCATATCAACTGGGCCTTCAACTCTAAGCAAAAAAGGACTAGTAATTTGCTCTAATTCACCAATGTAGTTAGTGATTAAATCCAGGTCGTTGTTAAATATAATGCTTAAAGTACCATATAGGTCTATATGTATTACTGGGTTGTAACTACTATCTGGTCTCATAGAAATAATTCTATCTCTCAACCAACTCAGATACTTTTTCACCTTCTGTCCATTAGCTCCAACTTTGTTTTCGGGGTGATTAAACAATGCATGAGGAAGCACATCGGCCCTCTTCATTATCATTTTATCTGCATTTAAATAACGATCATCGCCCGATTGTGAGAAAATGGGTATCACAGTTTCAGATAGCTTAGTGCCATATTCCTCTGCAATTACTTGGGCCATTAACAGTGATCTGCTTTTGGCAACTGCATCAAGGCATGCCTGAGTTACACCGTATCTAATTGCGGTATGAAATTGTTTACCTGTGTTTGGGTTTATAGCATTTTCAATTCTATTGCACATCTCTTTAAATGTGCCAATCTCTTTTCCCTCAAATAGGGGAGCAATCTCCTTCTCAATTACAGGTATAAAGTTCTCTGCCAAAAAAAGAGGGTCTCGCCCCCCGGCTCCCGAATATTGTACCGCAGCACAATCTCCAAAAGCAAATGCTCCATTTTCTAAAGCAAAAATTATTGAGATCGACTCTCCAGCTTGTCTCACCGATTTAAATCCTGGTGTTGCTGTATCTCCTTTGTAAAATGCACCATCATTCTCAGCTCCCTTTTTAATTGCCAGCTGGTCGTCGAAGTAGAACCCTGTTTTACCTGGCGAACAAATAAGTTTCTTTATCTTCATCAGTTTCTTTTTTACTAATTATTATCTCTTTCCAGGATGTCCCACTAAAAAACCTTTACCAATTGCATAAACATCATCAATTACCATTTGAATGCTTACGGGGCGTTTCTCTTGAACTGCACGTTCTTCTAGTTTACCTCTATGGAAGTTTTTAATTTCTGGGGTGAATGGCAAATTGCCAGTATCTATTAATCTAACTGCACCCATCTTATCTCTAGCTGGCATAACTTTGCCTGCATTATATTTACTCGGAGCAAAAGGAATATCAATAACACCTGCTTCAAAAGCAGCAACTGTGCCCACTGCAATATCTCCTTTACCTAGTTCCTCAACTTTGTTTAATATACATTTAACCTCTTCCCCAATAATTTCACTTTCCGCAATTACAGCAGGTATAGTTCGTAGGTCTTGATCTCTAAGCATAGATACTAGCTGTTTAGTTGCAAGTAGCCCCGCCGCATTAGCTTCTTTTGTGGGAACACCCATTGCCTCATGTGGCGTTTTAACAATAACTTTTGTAGCTTTAGCCAGAACTGCCACCGCTGCACCCCATGATATAACCCCAAAAGCTTTTGATTCATCTTGCGGAAACCCTCCCATCCACTGATGAAAGACCGTAGTAACCCTAACATCAGTATAACCAAACTTATCCAAATACATTCTTGTTAGCGATTCTAGAGATTTAATAGCTGCTACATCTTGAATTAAGTTGCCACACTGGCCATAGCCAACTGTAATATCTTTCACCCCTTGTTCTGCAGCAAGCAAAGCCTCTATTATTGCTACCGATCCAGATAAGCAAGGCGATATAAGGGTGCCTGTTAGTGGTCCAAATGGTTCGCGATTAATTGATACGCCTGCTTCTTCATACATACCAATTAATCTGTCTGTATACTGCCAGTGTGAAATTGTTTGTTCTATCGAATGATTTTTAGAATAGGGTATATTATATGAAATTCCACCACCTTCATATGATGTGAACCCTCCTGCAATTGATATTTCTGTAAGTAATCTAGCGTCGGGAGTACCATGACGTACTTGCAGTGGTTTTTTTAAAGCAGATGTAACTTTGCGACAAATATCCACCCCGTAGTTTACAATAGGGAATCCATTCAACATCGATCTTCCCGTCTCCTTGCTTTTATTTATCCCTTCTTCTGCTTCATTATATCTATTTAATCTAGTATAACTGTCTACTGTTGTAGGTAGAAGGTCGGCTTCACCCTCATTCTCTAGATACTTAAGCAGATTTATATGCTCTTCATATAATGCTACTCCAGCTCTGGGTTGTATTAAAGTAAGACCCTTTGTCGCAGCATCAGCCAACTTTAGTCCAAATCGTTTCTCTGCTGGTATCGACTTCTGGTGCTCTACTGAAGATTTAAAGTCCACCTCCTTGCCTGTTTTCCATTGATTTAGTACCTTTTCGCGTTCTGCAAAAAAGGAGTCATTAGATAATTTTTTATTGGATATTTCCATACTTTTTAGATTAAAAAAATTCTAGGTTGTTATCTTGATATTATATGTTCAATTGATCTTTACTGTGTTTCCTTTCAGTAGCTTCACTGCTAGGCTAGGGTAGTCTTTACTTAATAATCCCATCGAAGAGAATATATACCTTTTATCTATTAAATAATCTGGCCCTATAGGTTTAGCATAGTTTATATCTTCGGGAGATTTCTCCACACTTTTTAAAATGTCGATTGGATTCATGGCATTTACTATAACACCCCCAATGCCAATTACAGTTTTAATACTTGTAAGATCCTTTCCCGTAAGAGCAAATGTCTCACCCAAAGGTGTGTAAACCAAATCATACTTTCCTACATGCCGTTCTATTGCAATCTTAGCCGCAGAGTGTGCCAAATACTCTTCTATGATTTGCTCAGCCGAGCCACTTTCGGCTATACTTTCTGGCCGATCTATACATCTGTTAATCCAGAAATCGATAATACCCATATCAACATGCGCTGATTTAGAGAGAGACTCTAAATTGATCTCATCTCTCAGGGAGCTCAGGCTATACCTCATTCCGAGGTCACCCTCAACGCTACGTTTACTTCTTGGCTCAGGTAGTCCTTTAATTATAGTATTTGCCACAGTTGGCTTACCCTCAGCAATCGAGTAAATATCTGTAGTTGCTCCACCAATATCAATTGCAACCAGTTCTCCCATACCATCTTCATCTGAAGTTCCATTGCTAAGTAGTTCACAAGCCATTAAAACAGACAAAGGCGTTGGAATAATATCGTTTTCAGACATCTCTTGCAACCTGTTTAACCCCTTAGCTTCAATAATGTGATTTATGAAAAGCTCTTTAATCTTCTCACGAGCAGGCTCAATATTTAGTTTGTTAAACGAAGGCATTACGTTTTCAGTAATCACAAATTGTTTATTCGAAGCTTTAAATATTTGTGTTATCTCGGAAGTCGCACTTTTATTACCTGCCACAATAACTCTAAAGTTACCTTCAATCTCAGTAAGCCTTTTTGCATTTTGAATTATTACCTCCTTGTTGCCACCGTCGGTGCCACCAGAGAGTAGAATCAGGTCCGCATTAATATTCTGAATTTCTATCTGCTCATCGGGTGATAGTTCAAAAGCATAGCTTTTTACAACTTTTGCCCCAGCACTAGACGCTGCAAGTTTAGCTGCTTTTGATGTTAGCTCAGGAACAAGCCCAATAGCTACCATCTTCAGGCCACCAGCCGCACTACTACAACAATACAGCTTGTCATAATTGAAGCTTGGAGCTATGTTTTTTATTTTGCTGTAAGCCTTGTTAAACCCCTCCAAAACATCCGTCTCAATAGTTGTAAAAGCAATAGCTGTTGCTATTATTTTTTCTTGCACGGTATTAATGGCGGTGAGTTTTGTATATGTACTGCCTATATCTGCAGTGAGTAGATTCATTGTGTCAACTTTTTTGAACCTTTAGTAGATCTTTTAAATACTCTATACCCTCCTCTATATCAGAGCCAGGGGGATAAACTTTTGTGAATCCCATGTCGATAAACCTTTTTTCAACATCCTCAAAGTTCTGTTTGCCAACCACTAAGTTCCCGCCCACAATAAGAGGAATATCTGTTAAACCCGCCTCGTCACATTTCTCACGTAGCCCTCTGCAATCAATTTCACCATGACCATAAAGAGATGAAACCATTATTGCATCAGCATTAGTTTCAAGTGCGGCATCAATATACTCTTCCTGATCAACCATCACTCCTAGGTTTATTACGTTAAAGCCCGCTTCTTCGAGTTTAAATGTTAATATTTTATTTCCTACTGCATGTACATCTGACCCAATAACACCGGTTACAATTGTTATTGAATCATTGTTCGATTTTTTGTTTTTCATACCATTAAAGCTATAATTTACAATGTAATTAGACTTAGTTCTTCACTAATTTGTACTAATACAAAATTAGACCTTTTGATGTTATAAACAAAAGAATTTGGCTAAAATAAATATTACTATTTATCGCATTCTATTTAAATAAATAAAATAAAATTGTCGTGCTCGATTTTGAGTGATTTCATAACTATATTTGCAATATTTAAATTCACATTACATAAGAGTGACCTAAGGATATAATGTACCTTGGCTCGTTAATACTAGGTGCATACCTAGTCCTGTTGTAAAAGGGGTTTAACCGAACAAGGTACGGCCGATGTATGGGTAATGTTAGAAGGTGATACCTGCAAAATCAGGACGACACACACACAAAAAAAAAGAGATTGCTCTCATAAAGGTGCAATCTCTTTTGATTTGGTATTTAATAAGTTGTAATTTCTTTTTCTTTAGATTATTAATGACATTCAATCTCTATAATCTTCTTTTTAATAATTCGGGAATTAAACTAGGCTCATTGGCAACCTGTACTCCTACTGCCTCAAATGCTGCAATCTTTTCTGCTGCTGTGCCCGATCCGCTTGAAATGATAGCCCCTGCGTGACCCATTTGTTTTCCTGGAGGTGCTTGCTGCCCGGCTATAAATGCAACTACTGGTTTAGTCACATGTTTTTTTATGTACTCAGCAGCTTGTTCCTCTGCATCACCTCCTATTTCGCCAATAAGAACAATTGAATCTGTTTCTGGATCATTTTCAAACATATTTAAAAGCTCTTGGTAATATAAGCCCACCACTGGGTCACCTCCAACTCCCACTGCAGTAGATTGTCCCATTCCATTGGCAGTAAGATTATATACTACTTCATAAGTTAGAGTGCCACTTCTGCTAATTACTCCTGTGCTTCCTTTTTTGAATATCATTGTGGGCATTATTCCCACCATACTCTTTTCTGGTGAAATTAATCC
>DUUR01000192.1 GCA_012841425.1 Bacteroidales bacterium
AACATCGAAATGAGTTCATTTGCTAAATGAAGTGCATTAATCATTTTACCCTTTGCATAACCTGGATGCACATTCCTTCCTTGTATCTCAATTTTAGCATAGGCAGCATTGAAATTTTCATATTCAAGTTCACCAATCTCGCTACCATCCATTGTATATGCCCAATCAGCTCCAAACTTCTTAACATCAAACTTATCTGCACCCCTACCTATTTCTTCATCGGGAGTGAATGCTATACGTATTTTCCCATGCTCAATTTCAGGATGATCAATAAGATATTGCATGGCATCCATTATCTCTGCAATACCTGCTTTATCGTCAGCACCCAAAAGTGTTGTACCATCTGTTACAATTATGTCATCACCTTTAAATTTCAACAATTCAGTAAAATCCTTAGGTGAAAGTATTACATTATTATCTTCATTAAGAATAATATCCTCTCCATCATAATTTTTAATTATAGTTGGATTAACATTTTTACCACTCATGTCAGGGCTTGTATCAAAATGTGATATAAAACCAATAACTGGTACATTTTTTTTAGATGTATTTGAAGGGAGTGTTGCCATCAGATAGCAATTGTTATCTAAACTAACATCTACTAATCCCATTTCAAGCGCCTCTTTTTCTACTTCTTTGGCTAAATTAAACTGCTTTTGTGTACTAGGAGTCTGTGAGCTATTCTCATCAGACTGAGTATCAATACGTGCATATTTAATGAAACGATCTACTATTGTCATGTCTATACTTTTTTTATGAATTGAATGTATTTTCAAAGTTAAAGCTAAATTGTTTTCACAAAGATAAATAATTGACCTGAATAGTAAAAATCAATTTACTCTTTTGTATATTTAAAAAAAACACTATCTTTGCAGTTGGGTAAGTCCTATACGGCCAGCTCCCATTGAATCCCCCAGGTCTTGATCGAAGCAAGGGTATTTGGTTGTAGCGGCGCGATATAGTAAGCTTACCCTTTTTTTATTCAATTACAAATCCCCCATTCAAACGCTTCTTATTCGTTGAATGGGGGATTTTGTTTATTAATCTTAAATAAATAGCTTTAGATATAAAGTTCAATTAATAGAATCTTAGACAGAAGCTTTATTTACAAACATTAAAAAAAACTCTAGTTAGAATAACCTTGGATATAAAATCGATTAAGCAATCTTAGATAGAATCTAAATTCAGAACTCCTTGGTACAATTCTAGTTACGCAAACCTTAAATAAGAACTCAATTAAGCAATTTTAGGTAGGAACTTATTATCAATAGAATATTTCCCAGCTCCAATAAGTACTGATCCTGCAAATACAATTAACAGATCTAATGCGTGACCGTATTGCATGAAACTATCACCAGCAGAAAGGTGAGTTATTAAAGCAACCACCATAGTTCCAGTAAGCATTAAAGCAGCTGGTCTAAAGAACAATCCAAAAGCAAATAAAATTCCACCTACTGCTTCAACAAACGCAGCAAGAAAGCCCCAGAAAGTATGACCAGAATCTATTCCGAAGTTAGACATCGTACTCCCTACCATTGCCCATGTTTCGGCCCCCCCTGTAATTTTAGGAAGCCCATGAAGAAAAATTGAGATACCAATTCCAAATCTCAATATTAGCCACCCAAGTTGTAATAAGTCGTTTTTTCTTTTCATTATAAATTTATATTTATTGTATTTCTAAAAAATAATATTGAAAATTGGATATAAATTATATCTGAAATTCAACAGACATAACTAAACAATAAGTTCCTTTTCCCAATAACTAAGAATAAACCACTAACTAAGGGTAAATGTTTATCTTTCTATAATAGATTTAATTGATATATTGATATCAAACCATATAAAACCAAAAACCGGAAGCCTCTACAGACCTCCGGTATTTTTAATTATAATATATTAAATATTAGTTCTCCTCTTTTCTCGCAGAATAACTAATCTTTAATGCATATGCTTGTCGCAATGCCTGTTTAACATCAGTAATATACTGCATACGTGTTGCTTCATCTGCCTTTATAGATACAGTCATCAAGGGCTGATCAGCTTCATTCATACTAGCTTTTTCTTGTGCAATATAATTTTGTATATCCGATACATCAGCAAACCTATCATTAAGCTGCATTTGAGTACCTGTACCTAATCGTGTATCCATAGGAACACCGATATTGATATAAGTAACCAGCGACTTTTTCTCTAGTTTTTGAACCTCAGTAGCGGAGGGTAACTTCATCTGCACCATCAGAGTTTCTGATCGCATAGTAGTTGTTACCATAAAGAAAAACAGAATAGCAAATACAATATCAGGCATTGAAGATGTATTCATTTCGGGCATATCTTTTTTGCCACTTTTATTAAATTTTCCCATAATTATTGATCTCCATAATTTTTAGGTTCAGCCTCAGAGATACGTTGTGGATAAAGTTTGTCAATTTGCTCTTTCTGACTTATCGACAACTCTTCATACCCCATACCAAAATATCTTCTAGATCCCTCTTCTCTCAATTCGTTATATGCTTTTACAACTTCATTCTGAACAGCAATATAAGCGCTGTATCTAGTTGTAGCATCATTCTGAATTGACACAACATGGTTAGATGTAACGGGTACTATACCAATTGGGGGACCAAAATCCTCCTCAATAAGCTGAGGCAGTTCCGCGCTATTAGATTCGTTAAGAACAAAAGCCTTAACAACATCTTTCATTGCAGCATTACCTGCACTACCCATCAACTCGTTCTCATTGCCATACACAACTAAACCCTGCTGGTCCTGTACCAGAATTTCGTTCTGGGCATTTACCAATACCACTAACAAATTTCTGCGTTGTACATCCACGGAAGTCTGGTCTTGTGACTGTGGTGGAGGTGGAAGACGTCGAGCCAATCCTGAATCAACATCCATATTTGATACCAGCAAGAAGAATGTAAGCAATAAGAAAGAAATATCAGCCATGGAACTAGCATTCAGAGCTGGAACCTTTTTTGAACTTTTTGCCATAAATTTTAAACCTTTCTTTTAAAAGATTCTCATAGAGAATCGTCAATTTTTAAACTTAGATAAGTTTATTTTCTCTTAGTCATTAAAGGAGTAAAAATAAGAGCCAATATTGTTACAACCATCATGAAATAGCATGAATACAGCCACATGTCGGTCAATTTTAACATTGTCGGCACATTATCAGTTCCATCATATCCGGGGATGTTTAATAAAGTACCATCACCCATAATGTAAGTTACTACCAATAGAGCACCTAATGCAAGAATTGCAAGGAAACCGCTCATTGCTTTTTTAGGATTCTCTTTTAATCCTCTTGCGAAGTCAATAATTGCAAATGCTATTAAAACAACAACAGTTACAACTAGAAGTATATAACACCAGTACAATATTAAATCTGTAAACTTAGGCTGAGACATATCAGCAGCAACTTTTTCATGATCGGCCACCTGACCACCAAAGAAAAAGAGAGCTAATACAATTATAGAGATAATAATCCCTATTATTAATGTTGTTCTGGATGTCCTGTGTATTTTAGTTACAGCCATCTTATTACAAGTTTTTATATTTTACGTTATATTTGATTACTTGATCAAGGAAAGTGATAGATGCATCTTCCATTTTATTAAGGATACCTTCCATTTTTGAAAGAATATAGTTATAAATAATCTGAAGAATAATTGCAACAATCAAACCACCTACAGTAGTAATTAAAGCAACCTTCATACCACC
>DUUR01000193.1 GCA_012841425.1 Bacteroidales bacterium
GGTCCGGGACTTCCACCTGATAGTACTGGTGAGTCTGTTGGTTCAACTGCAACAACTTGAATGTTATTGTTAAACTCTTTTAAGCGTTTGCCTGCTCCGCTAACAGTGCCTCCTGTGCCAACTCCGCTAACAAATATATCGACTTTGCCATCGGTATCTCGCCATACTTCTTCGCCTGTAGTTGAGTAGTGTATCTTAGGGTTGGCTTGGTTTTCAAATTGTTGAAGTATTACAGCATTTTCAATTTCAGATTGAAGCTCTTTCGCTTTTGCAATAGCTCCCTTCATGCCTTCAGGTCCTGGTGTTAACACCAATTCTGCACCAAGTGCTTTGAGTAAATTTCTTCTCTCGAGGCTCATCGTTTCTGGCATAGTAAGTATTACTCGATACTTTTTTATTGTGCCTACGAATGAAAGACCAATTCCGGTATTACCACTTGTGGGTTCTATTATTACAGAACCAGGTTTTAGTTGCCCACTTTTTTCGGCGTCTTCTACCATTGCAAGGGCAATACGGTCTTTTACGCTGCCAAGTGGATTGTAACTTTCTAATTTAGCAACGATATTTGCTTTTGCTCCTTCGGATTTAGCAAATTGATTTAGTTTTAGAAGCGGGGTATTGCCTATAAGTTCTGTTAGATTTTCAGCAATTTTTGTCATAAGTTTGATATTTAAATTTTTATTAAGACAAAGATAGGGAGCTTTTATAGGTTTTAAAATAGCACATTTGTGGTATATTAAGCAAATTGGTCTAGAAAAATGACTAATTTTGTGGTTATAGTGCAAATAGTTAAAATTTGAGAGGTGAGAAATTACGTAATTGCAGATAATAGAGATATAACACGAGCAGGATTAATTTCTTATATTAAGGAGATAGATACTGATTTTAGTTTGACTGAAGTAAATAGTTACATTGGTTTATTGGATGAGCTGCGTATGAATCCGAATTCAGTTGTTATAACCGACTATTCGCTATTTGATTTTTCGTCTCTAGCTCATATGTTGAATATTAAGAGTGGTGCTAAGAAATCGAATTGGCTGCTTTTTTCTGAAGAACCAGGTGAGCATTTTTTGAGACAACTACTATTGACCGACGATTCAATTAGTGTGGTACTAAAGAATTCTTCTAAGAAAAATATTATGGATGCTCTGTTTGCAGTGAAAGAAGGTGATGTTTACTGGTGTGATTATGCTGAGTCTGTAATGAGGAGTGATATTGAGAATGGTAGGTCGATCATAAATCTTACGGCATCTGAAAAAAATATACTACATGAAATTGCACTTGGTAAAACAACTAAAGAGATTGCTGTGGAGAAGAACTTAAGCTTCCACACCGTGAATACTCATAGGAGAAATATTTATAGCAAGCTCGGGGTAAATAGTGTTAACGAAGCAACAAGATACGCTCTGCAGGCTGGTTTAATAGATTTGATGGAGTACTATATTTAAAAGGGATTTGTAAATGCTAATTACATTTTTTCAATAATATTCCATATTGCATCCACCCATTCTTCGTTATAATTAAGTGAGGGAATAAAACTGAACTTTTCACCACCAGCATCCATAAACAGTTTGCGTGCTTCTATATCTATATCAAATAGTGTCTCCATATTGTCTGAGGGAAATCCTGGAGACATTATGGCTACTTTTTTCCAGCCAAGTTCGGGTAACTTGCCAATACTTTGATCTAGAAAAGGTTTTAGCCAATTTTCATCTCTTTGAGAGCTGAAGAACAGTAACGCATCGTTGGGTTTTATGTTGAGTTTATCGCATATCAATCGGTTAGTTTCTTTAATTTGATATACATAGTCGAACTCTTTTCCCTTTTTCCATGCTGTTTCCTGTTGTCTGTTTGGCAGGCTATGGTACACAAATATTAGCTTGTCTATATCATTAATATAAGGCTTTGCGCTTTCTGCAAGAGCATTGATATACTCGGGGTGATTAAAATATGGTTCTGCAAATTTTAATCTGAAAGAATGAGGATGTCTATAGAAAACATCTCCTATCTCTTTTATTGTTGTTTGGGTAGTTGACTGAGCATAGTGGGGATATAGCGGAAAGATTATAACTTCATGTAAGAGTGGACATTTCTGATTAAGCTCTTTAAAAGCACTCCTAATATCGGGCATACCATACCTCATAGCAATTGAGACTGCCATATCGTTTTTGGACTCTATAGCTTCTGCAAGCTTGGTCATATTATAAATTATAGGCGAAATGAAAGGTTCTTCATTACGCCAGATTAGTTTATATTTTGCCGACGAGCGGGCTGCTGCTTGTGGTGCTATAATTCTTGTAGCAAGAAATTTTGATAGCCATCTGGATTTATCAGTCAGCAGCGGATCTGAAAGCATTTCAGCAATAAAATTTTTTACATCTACTTTTTCGTTGCTTGCAGGAGTTCCTAAATTTACTAATATTATTCCTCTCATTATCCAGCAAATACCTCTAGTAGTTTACAATAGTTGTTGGGTGAAATCTCTACATAATTTGTTTCGGCAGGAATAAGCAAGGATTCGCCACGCTCAATAAGTAAAGTATTACCTTTATTATCTACTAGGTTTAGACTTCCTTCAAGACACATATATATAACGAAAGAGTCTTTTTGTGAATAATCGCGTTTTGTAAATTCATTAAGTTCTAATAAATTGGTAGTGAAATAGGGGCAAGTAACTAGTTCTA
>DUUR01000194.1 GCA_012841425.1 Bacteroidales bacterium
CATGCAAAGTTTAAATAACCAACTGCTTATTATTGATTACCAGAAACCGAAACAGTGTTGTTTATTTTTGAAATTAATCCCTGAAGCACTTTGCCCGGTCCGAGCTCCACAAACTCAGTTGCACCATTGGCAATCATATTCTGAACCGATTGAGTCCATTTAACCGGTGAGGTGAGTTGTGCGATAAGGTTTGCTTTGATTGTCTCGGGATTGGTTTCGCCTGTTGTAGATACATTCTGATAAACGGGGCATACAGGAACAGAGAATTTAGTTGACTCAATTGCTTGAGACAGTTCAACACGAGCAGGCTCCATCAGTGGAGAGTGAAATGCACCGCCTACTTTAAGTGGCAGAGCTCTTTTAGCACCCGCCTCCTTCATAATTTCGCAAGCTTTGTCTATCCCTGTAATTGATCCAGAAATAACAATTTGTCCAGGGCAATTATAATTTGCTGGCACAACTACATCATCAATAGAATTACAAATCTCTTCGACCCTCTCATCAGGAAGTGCAATAATTGCAGCCATAGTAGATGGTTCGATTTCACAAGCTTTTTGCATTGCCAAGGCACGAGCGTAAACAAGTTTAAGTCCATCTTCAAACGATAGTGCACCAGCAGCTACCAATGCCGAGAACTCGCCCAAAGAGTGACCTGCAGTCATATCGGGTTTAAACTCCTCTTTTAGTGTTTTGGCAAGTATAACCGAATGAAGAAATATTGCGGGCTGAGTAACCTTTGTTTGCTTTAGATCCTCATCAGTACCATCAAACATTAAATCGGTTATTCTGAACCCGAGAATCTCATTTGCTTTCTCGAATAATTCTTTTGCTAATGGTGAAGTTTCATACAACTCTTTGCCCATTCCCACAAACTGGGCTCCCTGACCAGGAAATACATATGCTTTTTTCATAAAATTTTTATTTATTGCTTTTATATTGTTTTATAATTAAAGGGATAAACAAGTAAAACATGATACAGTTCATGTATGCCACCTTTTATAATAAATCAATTTTTTTTTGTCTGATTTCAACCCTTCTTATCTTTCCGCTTATAGTTTTAGGGAGCTCATCTACAAACTCAATTATGCGAGGATATTTATATGGAGCTGTAACATTTTTTACATGATCCTGTATTTCTTTTACTAGCTCATCGTCAGCCTGTTGTTTGTATTCATTGGCCAGAACTATTGTAGCCTTAATTAACTGTCCTCTTATATCATCGGGAACACCAGTAATTGCACACTCCACTACAGCTGGGTGAGTCATTACTGCGCTCTCTACTTCGAAAGGTCCTATTCTGTAGCCCGAGCTTTTTATTACATCGTCGGTTCTTCCTACAAACCAATAATAGCCATCCTCATCGCGCCAAGCCATATCGCCTGTGTGGTAGATATTATTGGCATACACCTGTTTTGTGAGCTCTTCATCTTTATAGTAACCCTTGAAAAGGGAAAGAGGTATCTTCTTGTTTGTATAAAAAACTATTTCACCTTGTTCGCCATCCTCAGCAGATCTGCCGTCGTGTGTTAGGAGATCCATATCATACAGTGGATTAGGAACACCCATAGCACCTGGTTTGGGGCTTATCCAAGGAAATGTGATGATAGTGGGAGCGGTTTCAGTTTGACCAAAGGCTTCCATCATTTTAATACCTGTCTTTTCAAAGAATGCTTTAAACACTGAGGGGTTTAGTGCCTCTCCAGCAGTTGTACAATATTCTAGAGATGACAAATCGTACTTGCTTAAATCTTCACGAATGAGGAACCTGTATATTGTGGGCGGTGCACAGAAAGAGGTTACCTTGTATTTAGAAATAATATTGAGCATATCGGTGGGGATGAATCTGCCTTCGAAATCGTAGACAAATACACAAGCACCAACTATCCACTGTCCGTATAGCTTGCCCCATACTGCTTTTGCCCAACCAGTATCGGCAACTGTTAGATGTACGCTGTTTTCATGAAGATTGTGCCAATATTTGGCGGTAGTTATGTGACCCAGAGGGTAGGTGAAGTCGTGCACTACCATTTTGGGCTGACCAGTGGTGCCTGATGTGAAGTAAAGAATCATTATATCATCATTACTATTTACCACATCGGGTTTAATAAATGGAGCAGCATTATTGACGCCTTGTTTAAAATCTATCCAACCATCGTGATTGTTTTTTCCAATTACAATGCGTTGCTGAACGGTTGGTGAACTGCTCATTGCATGGTTCACATGATCAATAAGACTTTGGTCTTCTGCTGCAATTATTGCTTTAACACCAGCAGCATTATTGCGATATATAATATCTTTATCAGTTAAAAGATGAGTCGCGGGAATTGCAACTGCACCAATTTTATGCAATGCAATAATAGTTTGCCAAAACTCAATGCTTCGCTTAAGAATTAGCATCACCATATCCCCTTTTTTGATATTTAAAGAAAGGAGAAAAGATGCTGTTTTGTCTGATAACTCTTTTAGTTGAGCAAAAGTAAGATCTATATTTTCGCCAATGTCGTTGGTCCAGCAGAGTGCACGCTTATTGGGATTGATTTTTGCCCATTCATCTACTATATCGTACCCAAAATTGAAATTATGAGGTACAATAATATCGTAGTTCTCAATGAAATCTTGGTGAGAGCTGAATTGGTTTTTTTTTAAATAATTCTCTATCATAATAACCTATGGATATAATATTACAGCAAGAAATTTTACTGGCTTATCGTTAAGTGCTTTCATGCCGTGCGGAAGTGACGAATCGAAGTATATGCTATCGCCTTTCCCGAGAATTAGGTTTTTGTCATTAATATTAATCATCATGCTACCCTCAAGAATCATATTAAACTCCTGTCCAGCATGTATGTTCTTATAAAAGTCAGTTTCAACTGGTTCTGGCTCTACCGTAACAATAAATATCTCTGATACATTATTTGAAAAGCCTGATGTTAGAGATTGATACTTATAAGCCGACACCCTTTCTACAGATACACCCTTGTCTTTTCGAGTGATAAAATATGAATTCATGCGAGGTTCGGTGCCAAACATAATTGTAGAGATATCTACACCAAACTCTCTTTCGATACGTTGCAGGAAAGAGACAGAGATATCCATATCGCCCTCCTCGAAATGTAAGTATTCTTCAACATCCACCTCTAGCTTTTTAGCCATTTCTTCAGGTGAGTAATCGAGTGCATCTCGTAGCCCCTTAACTCGTTCTCCTATCTGTTTTAAATCTGTTTTCATCACCGTTAAAGTGTTTGAATTAGTATTATAATATATTTACAAAAATACTCTATTTTATTAAATGAACAAGTAAAGACTCATTGCCATTATGCCCATTCCGATAACAACTCCGATTATTGAAAGGTGATGCTTGCCATACTTCTCGGCACTGGGTAGAAGTTCATCTAATGAAATAAAGACCATTACACCAGCAACAGCTGCTAGCACAACTGCATTGAGAGTTGAACTCCAAAATGGCATCAAGAAAAAATAGGCAATTAGTGCACCAAGAGGTTCTGCAAGCCCCGAAAGCAATGAGAGCCAGAATGCTTTTTTCTTGCTTCCTGTTGCATGGTAAATGGGTACTGATACCGCAATTCCCTCGGGTATATTGTGAATTGCAATGGCCGCAGTAATTGGTAGGGCAACCTCTAGAGAAGCTTGAGCCGACATGAATGTTGCAATACCTTCGGGAAAGTTATGTATAGCAATAGTGACAGCCAATACAACACCAGTTTGCTTAAGTCCATTAGTCCTCTTCTTTTTCATATCTTCCACCCCCTGTAATTCGTGAGGGTTAGATTGCTTAGGAACCAAGAAGTCTATAAGCGCAATAGAAGCAATGCCACCAAAAAAGGAGAGAATTAAATATAGCATTCCTTTTTTCTCGCCAAATACATCTGTTAATGCATCAATTGACATAGGTAACATCTCCATAAATGAGACATATATCATTACTCCTGCCGATAATCCGAGTGCGAAGCTAAGAAAGTTTGTATTTGTTCGTTTTGCAATTAAAGCAATAAGACCACCTATACCGGTGGATAGTCCAGCAAAAAGAGTAAGTAAAAAGGCTATTAAGATAGTCTGATTATCCATTTATGACACATCAATTATATGTTTCATTATCTCGTTATGTATAAACCCATTAGATGCAACCAGCTCTCTTCCGAAAAGGTAATTGTGACCACCACTGAAATCGGTACTCATACCCCCAGCACATTTTAATATAAACGTTCCTGCTGCTACATCCCATGCCGAGAGACCTGAATGGAAATATGCATCTGTAATTCCTGCTGCAACATAACAAATTTCTATAGCAGCGGCTCCTTTTATTCGGAAGCTACAACTTCTGAAATGTTTCATAGCATTTTGCAATACCAACTCTCCTTTTGCATCTAAAACATAGGGAATGCCACATCCTAAATATGCATTTTTAATAGTGTTGTGCGTACTAACCTCTAATGTCTTGTTGTTGAGCTTTGCATCTCCAGGCTCTGTAGCACTAAATAGTTGATCTGTAATTGGGTCATAAACTACTCCGAGTACAATCTCTTGTTTGTGCCTGAGAGCTATGCTTACGGCATATGTAACATCGCCATGAATATAGTTGGTTGTGCCATCTAGGGGATCAATTATCCAGGTGTATTCTGTTTCTTCATAATCAACAGTTTCTTCTTCAGTAAGAAAGCCTGCAGCAGGAAACAGCTCTTTTAGTCCTTTTACAAGAATTCTTTCGGCTTCCTTATCAATATAAGTTACGTAATCTCTAGCTCCTTTAAGCTCTATATCTTTTTTATTAAGTTTGGCTTGTTCATTTTTTAGGTATTCGCCAGTTGAACGCGCCAAAACTTCTACATTTTTACATAATTTATCCATATATAAAATACTTTTTTTACTCATTACTATACATTGAATCCCACCATCTGGAATCTTCTTTTAGCCATTTGGCAAACCATGCATAGATTGCATTATTCCATGAAATTCTCTTATCATAATCGTAAATAGCATGATTCTCGCCCATTACCTTTATAAACTCAACAGGTTTATTTAATAGCTTAAGAGCAGTATACATTTGAATACTCTCACCAATTGGCACGTTTGTGTCTGCAGAACCATGAAGTAGCAATAGTGGTGTGTTTATTTTATCGGCATGGAATAGGGGACTCTGTTTTACATATAGCTCAGGATTATTCCATGGGTAGCTGCCTGCACTTGCTCCGGCACTGTATGAGTAGCCCCAATATCCTTCACCCCAGTAGCTTGTGATATTGCTAATGCCTGCATGAGAAACAGAGGCAGAAAATATATCGGTTTTGGTTATGAGGTACTGTGTCATAAAACCACCGTAAGATGCACCAATATTTCCAATTTTTGTTCCATCTACAAATGAATGAGCCGCGATAAACTTTTTGGTGCCTTCAATAATTTCTTCAGCAGTTTGATCGCCCCAAGCATTTACGTGGCGAGCAGAGAATTCTTGTCCGTAGCCAGTTGTACCACTCGGTTGCAGGGTATAAACTACATAGTCTTGAGCAGCATAAACATGAAGAGGATAGGTGCTCTCGAAAATGCGGGTGGTGGGACTAGTTCCTCCGTAATAATAGACAATTAGTGGGTATTTTTTATTTTCATCGAAACCAGGTGGTAAGTAAAATCTACCTTCAATGACATCACCAAAAGAACTTGTGAAATTCCAGTCTTTAACCTCACCCAAGTTGAGTAGACTCAATCTTTCGGCATAAGGATCGGAGATGAGAGTAGACTCTAATGTTTTTAAATTTAACAGATAGCTTCTGCTTGAATTTGAAACACTTGTGCCGGTGTATGTAGCCCATGATGCATTATTAGCAATATTGAAAGA
>DUUR01000195.1 GCA_012841425.1 Bacteroidales bacterium
AACCATCCAAAGCTTTCACTTATCAATCATTCTGACTATATCCCTGAACAATATCTTCCAGTTTTCAACTCGTCACTAATTGAGATATATCTTCATAAGATACCTGATTTGGCCGATAAATTTGTTTATTTTAATGACGATTTTTTCATCATTAATAATACCCCTAAAGAGAGATTCTTCAAAAATGGACTTCCCAACGATATTGCAGCCTTTCGTTACAACTCGGGAATGGGGTTATGGTCTAAATGTTTAATAAACAACATCAAAATTATAAATGAACGATTCGACAAGCACACTGTGTTAGAGCGCGATCATAACAAATGGTATAATCCCGATTATGGAAAAAAATCTAGAATCACTAGATTATTAAAATCATACGATAAGTTTGTTACACTTATCACACCTCATAATGCACAACCATATTTAAAATCTACATTTGAGGAGGTATGGGACTATGCGGGCGATAGACTTACCAAAGCTTCTGAAAACAGATTCAGAAGCCCAAACGACTACACACAAGAGTTGTTTCGCACATGGCAAATATGTCAATCAAACTTTGAGCCTTACAATACTTATAAGGACACAAAAATGTTCCCTCTAGTGCTAAGGTCAAATCAAGCAGTAAAAGCTATTTACGACCAAAAATACAAGCTTATTTGCTTAAATGATAATGCTCATATCAGAAACTATGAGAAGGTTATGCAAGAACTAGAGAAAGCATTTGAAACTATACTACCCGAAAAATCAGGATTTGAATTGTAAATAACATTAAACTGCATTATAGCTCAAAAGAAGATTTAGTAGGGAATAAACCATTAAGAAAAGGCTCTACCCTACCTCGGTCGGCATCTGTTGCATGATGACTATCATTTAAGCAAAACAAGTGTGGATTATACTTCTTAATAAAGTACATAAAGTTAGGTTTGTGAAGACGTATCCTACAAGACTCTTTTCTTGTAACATAGCGAAGTTTACCTCTTCCTACCGCTAAAGCATAGTATAAATATATAATACGTTGAATATCTTTTTCACTCCTGATATGATGGGTTATGGTTTCACCAATTTCCTGACCAAACACCTCACTTGAAGCACGTTGGTAATCTGATTTTAAATAAGAATCTATATTATGATGTGGTATACCCGAATAGTATTTTCCATACTTCTCATCAACTAGTAAAGCTGCCTTTTCGATAGTTTTTCTGTAAATATTTGTATGCAACTTCAATACCTTCCGGCATCTGTTTAGCCATTTATTACTATTGGTGCGCTGCAACCTAACAATAGGTAGCCCATCTGTTGTGAAAAAGAAATTGCGAGAAACTTCTCTATTAATAAACATATCATCATTGGAATACAAAAAATGCTCAGATAAACCTGGTATTTTGTATAGAAAATGCTCAATTATTACCGAGTTATAGCAAGGTAATGCCTCTGGTGGAATAAGCTCGCGTATATCAACAATTTCAACCCTCTCATTCTGTAAATCTAGCCACCTTGGTTTTTGTTCATCAGTAACAATAAATATTTTACGAATCCAAGGAGCATTTTTTTCTACAGATCTCAAAGAGTAAATTAATTCGTTATTATCGGCATTACGTGCCTTGGATGTTGCCTCAGTATTATGATCAACATCTTCACCTAAGAATCGTTTTTTTTTGTTCAACCATTCCTCGTCGCTACCGTCTACCCACAGATACACCAGATCTATATCAAACCGCCCTGTAAAGTTTGTCATATTCTTTAAAATGCTGCTCATTTGAAAATAATTGAGCATATTTTTTTTGTTTCTCAATAAATGCAATGTCTTGATAGAACTTATCTATATTATCTTCCATCAATTGCTTCATTTCAATAGGATTAAAATTCTTCCAAAAATGTGCAAACTCGCCTCCAATCTCTTTCAAACTAGTTTCCTCAGAAGAAAATACGGGTTTACCAAATTGCATAGCCTCAATAATAGGCAAGCCAAATCCCTCGAGAAGGGAAGGAAATAAAAATGCCTGACAATTTTGATACATCCAAACCTTTTCCTTGTGTGTCACTGGTCCTCTTAATGTTACATTATGAATATTCTCATTTTCTATCCGATCTTTTATTAAATTAGCATAACCATTTTGTTTAATATCAGCCTGTATACCCGTTATATAAAGATGCTTATCGGGCATCAGCTTCATTAGATCTAATAAAACATGGAAGTTCTTCTTTGGATTTACAACTCCTAGAGTAAAGAAAAAAGGCTCAGATATTTGAAAACTGGGCTTTACAGCCATATCATTATTAATCAATGGCACTCTATTATATATTATCTTGCACTCTTTCCCTTTTAAGCTCAGATTGTTTTCCACCTCTTTTTTTGTGAAATGTGAAATACAGACTATCTCATTAGCTCTATCAACTTTATTTTGAATCTTTCTGAATCTCCTGAGCCTGCTATTTGCAGTTTTCTCATACATGAAATTTAGGTCGTGTATAGTAAGTATACATTTTGTATTTTTACTTATTGGACGAAAACGACTTAATTGATGGATTGAATGCCACGAATCGTATTTAGGGAAGGGCAAGAGTTTGTTTTTACGGAGAAGATTTGAGGAAGAGATATAGTGCACCTCATTCCCAAACTTACCAAAATATTTTCTAGGAACTAGTAATGTTAAGTCATATGGGAAAGTATCTGATTTATAATTTTCTTTAAAGTAGTTACCGTAACTAAGAGCTATTTGCCCCAACCCTGAATAAATATTTTTAAGTGAAGATAGATCTACAAGTAGTCTTTTTTTCATTCTAAAACAGAAAATATAATTAACTTTGTATATTGGTCATTTGTATAATAGACGGTTACAAAAGTAATCTAATAAATTCAAATACAAAAGCCCTTAAATAAAACTATAAACGGAGGGGCTATGCATATAAAAGAAACAATACATAGTTTTGATTGTTGTAATTACAATTCTCAAAGTTAACACATAGAGGTAATGAACTCATCAAAAAATAAACCTAAGAAAAAGAGAACAAGGATAAAGACTAAGATTTTTGTTCCGCTACTGTTTGTTACAGCCATACTTATCCTCACTTATATATTTCCACGACAAAGTAGTTTTAAATATACTTTTAGTGAAGGGAGGCCGTGGCAGTATGGACTACTTACTGCTCCTTTCGATTTCCCGATATATAAACCTGCCAACCAGCTTAAGGCAGAGCAAGACAGTATTCTAGAATATTACGAGCCCTACTTTGAGGTTAACGATGATGTTGAAATAAACTCACTAGCTAATTTCGATACTGATGTAAATTTAAACACACGTCTGTCTGAGCTATCACCAGAATATAAGTTGT
This sequence comes from Bacteroidales bacterium, assembly GCA_012841425.1. Taxonomy (GTDB): domain Bacteria; phylum Bacteroidota; class Bacteroidia; order Bacteroidales; family Dysgonomonadaceae; genus Proteiniphilum. Next base: position 3,334 of record DUUR01000195.1, read on the forward strand.
ATATACGAAAGAGCTTAAATGAGGTTTATAAAACTGGAATAATGAGATCTGATGACTATGATAGAATTCAAAAATCTAAAACTGGTGCATTACGACTTCGTAAAGGAAATATTGCCGAATCTAGAGATATAGAATCATTTTACACCATTCGCTCTGCTTATGAAAAAGTGTTGAATAATACACCCGAGGGTATATATGACAGTGTTTTAAAGTCGGCAAATATTAATGAATACATACAAGAAAATATTATCTACGATGCTTCATTTTCAGAAAAAGCCCGTTTAGAGTTTATTCAACAGGTAGATATCAGTAGAGGTATGGTGCAACAGGGGCAGCGTATTATAGACCAAGGCGAGATAGTTGACTCACGCACCTACAACATTCTATCATCATTAAAACAAGTTTCAGATGAGCGAAGTGGTGGGGCTTCTAAAAGCACATGGAAGTTGATAGGGCAATTTGTTTTGATTTTATTTATGCTCTCTTCTTTTTATTTGTATCTTCTGTATTTCAGACCACATGAATGGAGAAATAGGATGCATGTAATATTTATGCTACTGCTAATAGTATTATTTGTAGGCCTAACGGCACTCACTGTACACCTCGACCTATTTAATGTGTATATAATTCCGTTTACTATAGTTACAATATTAATAAGAACATTTATCGATTCCAGAACTGCCTTATTTGCAAGTCTAATCACTATCATCTTAAGCTCTCTGATGGTTCAGTTTCCTTTTGAGTTTATTGTTCTTCAGATATCAGCCACAATGGTATCTATTTTTATGCTGAAGGAACTTTCCGAACGCTCACAATTAATAAGAAGTTCATTCTTTATCTTGTTTACTTACTCATTTGTATATCTAGGGTTGGTAATGTATCAGGAAGGCAATGTAGCCGAGGCAAATTGGGTGATGTTAATCTATTTCCTAATCAACTTTATATTGATTATGTTTTCCTACTCTCTTATTTACCTAGTTGAGAAATCGTTTGGCTTCATATCAGGGGTTACACTTGTAGAACTATCTAACATAAACAAACCTCTGCTTAAGGAGTTGTCAGAAAAGACACCCGGAACATTCCAACACTCTTTGCAGGTATCAAATCTGGCCGTGGCTGCGGCTATTAAATTGGGTGCAAATGCTTCGCTAATCAGAACGGGAGCTTTATATCATGATATTGGGAAGATGGTGAATCCTGCCTTTTTCACAGAGAATCAGGCTCCAGGAATGAACCCACATGAAGGCCTACCCTTCGAAGAGAGTGCCCGTATCATTATTAACCATGTGAAGGATGGAGTAAAGATTGCTCAAAAAAATAATATACCTCAGCAGATAATAGATTTTATTGAAACGCACCATGCCACAAGTATGCCAAAGTATTTTTACAACTCCTGGAAAAATGCAAACCCTGGCAAGGAAGCTAATGAGGACAACTTCCGCTATCCGGGTCCAAATCCTTTTACAAAAGAAGGTGCAATTATGATGATGGCCGATTCGGTAGAAGCAGCCTCACGAAGTCTCCCCTTATATAACGAAGAGACAATTCGCCAGCTTGTTGATAAAATAATTGACGCTCAGCTGAATGAAGGATATTTCAAATCAGCTCCAATCACATTTAGAGATGTTCAAACAGTAAAGAATGTATTTGTAGATAAACTTATGACAATTTACCACACCAGAATTGCTTATCCCGAGTTGGTAAAATCATAAACACTACTCCCATTCTATTGTAGCAGGTGGTTTTGAAGAAACATCATAAACTACCCTATTTACTCCTTGAACTTTATTTATTATTTCATTAGACACCTTAGCAAGAAATTCATAAGGCAAACGTGCCCAGTCTGCTGTCATAGCATCCTTAGATGTTACTGCACGCAATGCAATTGTATTTTCGTAAGTTCGCTCATCGCCCATCACGCCTACAGATTGCACTGGTAGTAATATTGCCCCTGCTTGCCATACATCATTATACAAACCTGCTGCGCGTAATTCTGAAATATAAATATCGTCTGCCTCTTGAACAATTCGAACCTTATCAGGCGTTATTGCTCCTAGAATACGAATACCAAGTCCTGGACCTGGGAAAGGATGACGATGAATTAAATTTGGTTGCATTCCAAGCTCCAAGCCAATCTTACGCACCTCATCTTTAAAAAGAAGTTTAAGCGGTTCGCATAGCTTAAGGTTCATCTTCTCGGGTAACCCACCCACGTTGTGGTGACTCTTTATAGTAACACCTGTAATAGAGAGAGATTCAATAATATCGGGATAAATAGTTCCTTGTGCCAACCATTTAATATCTTTAAGCTTTGCAGCTTCAGAGTCAAAAACATCTATAAACCCTTTTCCTATTATCTTTCTTTTCTCTTCGGGATCGGTTACATCTTCTAGCTCTTTATAAAAATAGTCCTTAGCATCAACACCAATTACGTGCAAACCAAGATGCTCATAATCTCTTAAAACATTCTCGAACTCATTTTTACGCAATAAACCATGATCAACAAACACACAGGTAAGATTTTCTCCAATAGCTTTATTAAGCAATACAGCAGTAACCGATGAGTCAACGCCGCCCGACAATGCAAGTATTACCTTGTCATTACCCAGCTCTACTCTCAAATCATTAACAGTTGATTCAACAAAAGATGCTGGTGTCCAATCGCGCTTCATACCACAAATAGTAAGAAAATTGTCTAGCAAGTCATTGCCATGCTCGGTATGGAATACCTCGGGATGAAACTGCACACCCCAAGTTTCTTCATTATTAATTCTATAAGCAGCCCACTCTACATCTTCAGTTGAAGCAACCTGTGTGAAATTACTA
>DUUR01000196.1 GCA_012841425.1 Bacteroidales bacterium
ATAATTACGAAACCGTTTTCATTTTAACTCCCGTTTTGTCTGACGTACAGATGAAGGAGACGGTCGAAAAATTCAAAAACCTCCTGATAGATCAGGGTGCTGAAATTGTAAATGAAGAAGATTGGGGTCTGCGTAAGCTTGCTTATAGCATCGACAAGAAATCTACTGGATTTTATGCATTTCTTGAATTTAAGGCTGAACCAACAGTGATTGATACACTAGAAGTAAACTTCCGTCGTGACGAACGAGTAGTGAGATTTTTAACTGTAAGACAGGATAAGTTTTCACACGAGTATGCTCTGAAAAGAAGGAACAAAAAGAGTGGAAAGAAAAGTGAAACTGCAGTAAAGACTGAGAAAGTAGCAGCAGAAGTAAATGATAAAGAAAAGGAGGATTAAGAAATGGCAAAACAATCAGAAATTAGATATTTAACACCATTATCGGTAGATATAAAGAAAAAGAAATATTGCCGATTCAAAAAGAATGGTATCAAGTATATCGATTACAAAGATCCAGAGTTCTTGAAGAAATTTCTTAACGAACAAGGAAAGATATTACCTAGAAGAATTACAGGTACATCGTTGAAATTTCAACGTCGTATTGCTCAGGCTGTGAAGAGAGCTCGTCATATAGCTTTGCTTCCATATGTAACCGATTTAATGAAATAATAAGGAGGAATAGAAATGGAAGTAATATTAAAAGAAGATATACTGACCCTTGGATACAAGGATGATGTGGTGAATGTGAAGAAAGGGTACGCACGTAACTTTCTTATTCCTCAAGGAAAAGCAGTAATTGCAACTGAGTCTGCTAAAAAAGTGCTAGCTGAAAATCAAAGACAGCGAGCTCACAAGATTGCTCAGATTAAAGCTGAGTCAGAAGCTTTAGCTGCTAAAATGGAAGGTGTAACACTTACCATTGGTGCAAAGACTAGCTCAACAGGTACTATTTTTGGTTCTGTTACAAATATTCAAATTGCCGAAGCTCTTTTAGAGAAAGGATTTGAGATTGATAGAAAAATTATAATTATCAAAGATCAGGTTAAAGAAGTAGGAAACTACATAGCCGTTGCAAAGCTTCATAAAGAAGTGTCGGTAGAAATACCTTTTGAAGTGGTATCAGAATAATATAAAAACTATAAGTTTATTTAAACCCGGATAATTTATCCGGGTTTTTTTGTACTCTATAATAAGGCTTCGTATTGAACATGCAAAAAAGAAATTGGAAAAAGATGACAAGCCAATTGGTGTGATTGCAGAAGAATGTGGCTATTAAAACACACACTAATACAGGTACATATGAGATGTTTATGCAATAAAAGGACAAGTTATGTAACTGTTAACGCGAGATTATTACAACAATAACAATTAATATTCCTAACACTTTTTTACTTGTGGTATAAATTTGTATTCTCGTTTTATTAACAATATTTTAAAATCACAGGTGTGAAAGCTTCAAAATTCTTACTATTAACAGTAATTACTTTAGCAGTAGTGGTATTATCAGGTTGCGAAGAAGAAGATGGTCCTTTACTCTTAGAAAGTACATCAAACAGCATTCCCGATATTAATTCTGACCAGGATTTGTTAGTCCCTAAAGATAGGAATATCCCCATCCCGATGATTCGGGAAGTGTATAAAAAAGAAAAAATTCAAGAACCAGTTGTCATTAAGTCAAAGAAATTTGCTCCAGTATCTGAGAATAATGATTTAAATCAGGTAAAATAAGACTATTTTACCTGATTTAAAATTGCAACAGTATCTCTTGCAATTGTCAGCTCTTCATCTGTTGGCACGATAACCACTTTTGCCTTAGATGATGGTTTACTAATAACCATTTCTCTGCCATGTGCAGCATTGTTTAGTTCCTCATCAAGTTCTATGCCCATAAATTCTAAACCTTCACATGCTGCCTTACGCATTATAGCTTGATTTTCTCCAACTCCTCCTGTGAAAACTAATAGATCTACACCCCCTAATGCGGCGGCATATGAACCTATATATTTTTTTATACGATAGCAGTAGGTGCTCATGCCTAGTATAGCACGTTCATCTCCGTTATTAATTGCTGTTTCAATCTCACGCATATCTGACGAGACCCCAGTGATACCAAGCATTCCCGAGAATTTGTTGAGCAGGGTAGATATACCTTTAGTTCCCATGTTCTCTTTTTCCATTATGTAGGATATAACACCCGGGTCAATGTCGCCCGAACGAGTACCCATTATAAGGCCCTCTACAGGTGTCATACCCATGCTTGTGTCAACAGACTCTCCATTCTTAATTGCAGTAATAGATCCGCCATTTCCAATATGAGCAGTTATTATTCTTTGTTCTTTATATGGAATATCTAAGAATTCACATGCACGTTTTGAAACAAAACGGTGACTTGTTCCATGGAATCCATATCTACGGATACCATATTTTTCATATAAGGAATAGGGTAGACCATACATATAAGCATAATCAGGCATAGTTTGGTGAAATGCTGTGTCAAAAACACTCACCTGTGGAGTATTGGGCATTAGCTCTTGTATAGCATATATACCTTTTAAATTTGGTGGATTATGAAGAGGTGCCAACTCTATACACTCTATTAGCATATCAATAACCTCCTCAGTGATTAGGACACTAGAGTTGAAAGTTTCACCACCGTGAACTACCCTGTGTCCAACCGCTTTAATCTCATCCAGTGATTTGATACATCCATATTTTTCACTTAGCAATACGCCAAGTATATATTCTATACCTGCACTATGCTCAAGAATTTCACCCTCGAGCATCACCTTTTGTCCATCCGGAAGAGTTAATTTTAGGAACGAACCTTTCATCCCTATCTTTTCAATTCCACCCTGTGCTACTACCTCTTTGCTTTTCATTTCGAAAAGCTTGTATTTTATTGATGAGCTACCGCAATTTAAAACCAGTATCTTCATTTCAGTCGTTTTTTCTTTTCTTTAATAACTAATTTATAACCGCTTTATTTATAGAAATCGGGTTTCCGGTTTCATCATATATATAGAATCCTTTTTTAGTTCTCACACCAATTTGATTAGAGCGATACAGCTTCCATAACAGCGGATTGGGCTTGTAGTGCTTTTCGCCAAACTCGTTAAACATAGCCTCCATAAGAGTTACAAGTCGTTCAATTCCAATAATATCTGCCATTCTAAACACCCCGTATCGCTGTCCATAAATTATAGTGAAAGTCTCTTCAATATCTTCAAAAGAACAAACTCTTTCAAGAAGAATCTGGCATGCCTCATTAAGCATGTTAACCATAATCCTCATACTTACGTTGCCATTACTTTCGTTTATCTTGTGAGGTTTATAATTAATTAGTTTTGCAAATATCTCCATCTTTTTATATACCTCTTCAGAAGTATACATGCCACTCACTATCTCAAGAATACGAGCATCGGGATGTGAAACTGGAAAGTATAAGCTTACACATCTATCTTTATAAACCAGTTCTGCTGATAGTTCACTAATAATTACTACCGAACCGTTTGTTGCAATTATTGCATCAGGATCTAAGATCTCTTCAAGTCTTTTAAATATATTTTTTCTTAGGGGAGTACTTCTTCTACCACCCTCACTATATCTGGTACACTCAATAACCATATCACATCCGGCAAAGTCTTCATACTCCAGAGTGGGAGTAATGCGATTCATTATAATCCTTTTTTCCGTCTGTGTTAACCCCCAGCTACTAATTTTTTGGTTCATCACCTTTTCTAGCTCACCTGTAACAAAAGTTACTCTTTCAGGGGTTTCCTCTAGAAATATCACTTCCATTCCAGCCGATGCTGCCATATTGATAATATTTCTACCCTCTTTTCCGGCACCAACAACGCCAATTTTTGAGAAGAGAGGTTTATTTTTGCTTTCAGCCGATATGTTAAGTCCGTAATTTACGATTGGCTCAATAATCATTTCACTCATATGATCTTAATTTCTTTAAATCAGTTATTTAAGTCCTATTGCTTGGTTTGCGGTGATAATAACAATGTTGTAAATATCATCAACAGAACAACCGCGCGACAAATCATTAACCGGGGCTGCCATACCCTGGAGGACAGGTCCGATTGCCTGTGCATTTCCAAGACGTTGAACTAGTTTGTAGCTTATATTGCCAGATTCAAGAGTTGGAAAAACCAACACATTGGCATTGCCCGCGATAGAGCTCCCGGGAGCTTTAGATTTACCAACCTCTGGCACAATAGCAGCATCAGCTTGTAATTCCCCATCTATCATTAACTGTGGATTCATCTTTTTTGCGATAGCTGTAGCTTCCTTTACCTTATCTACCATATCATGCTGTGCACTACCTTTTGTTGAGAAACTCAGCATAGCTACTTTTGGCTCCACACCAATCAGACTTTGCATTGTTTTAGCAGAAGACAGAGCAATGGATGCTAGTTCCTCAGCATTAGGATTTGGCACAACTGCGCAGTCGGCAAATAACAATATACCGTCTTCACCATACTGAGGTGTTTGTGTATACATGATAAAAGCACCGGAAACGACCTTCACACCCGGAAGAGTTTTAATAATCTGTAATGCAGGGCGCAGCACATCGCCTGTAGTGTTTTGAGCACCGGCTATTTCTCCATCAGCATCACCATTTTTTATCATCAAACACGACAAATAAAGTGGATCTTCTACTAATTCAGAAGCTTTCTCTATTGTCATACCTTTGTTTTTACGCAACTCAACAAGCAAATCGATATAAATCGCTTTTTTACTATGTTCCTTGGGGTTTACTATCTCTGCTTTATTGATGTTTGTTAAACCCATCTGTTGTGTCTTATCCTTAATTATGTTTGGATCTCCAATGAGTACAATATTGGCTATTTCATCATTAAGTAGTTTATCTGCAGCACGGAGAGTCCTTTCTTCAGTTCCTTCGGGCAGCACAATACGCTGTTTATTAGCTTTAGCCCGCTGAATCATTTTATCGATTAAATTCATTGCTATATATAAAGTTATTGTTTTCCAGTTTGTGGTTGGTATACAAATTGATGAAAATGTATGCTTTACAAAAGTACAAAAAAAAGCTAACTAAATGAATTATGCCATAGCGAAACATGGCATAACTTTAATGAACACTTCTATATTATTCTCTAATGAGTTTATTTCTGTCTAAAATTTTCACTTGTCGCCCTTCCAGACTAATGATTTCTTCATCTTCCAACTCTTTAAGCGATCTTGCCAGAGATTGCCTCTGTACTCCAAAGAATTCTGCAAGTTGCGTGCGAGACCTCTTCAATATAAAGCTATCTTGCTTCATTGATGTTTTTTCAAGAAAAAAAGTAGCTAGTTTTTTTCTAAGACTCTTAATTGATATCATTTGAAGTTTATTTGTAAGAGATAGAGTTAAATCGGCATTAAGAGTGAGGAAATTTGTAAATAGTTGCTTATTATTTGCCATTTCATCTAGCCAGGCCGACTTAGATATTTTAAGAATAATGCAAGGTTCCACAGCTATTACATCTGTGGGATAGATGCTGTTAGCGCCGTAAATAAAAGAGGGCGCAAGCGGAACGACTCCATCAAGTATATCAATATCAAGCACATTGCCCTCCATTGTGATCATTTCTGTTCTTATACTTCCATGTATCAACAGCATTACAAAACTGATTGGATCGCCTTGCATAACTATGGTTTCACCCTTTTTATAAGTGAGCACTTCTTTTACATGCCTGTCTAGAAACTGATCATGCTCAGACTGAGTTAATCCTTTAAAAAGAGGACAGTAACTAATTTGTTTACTAGCATGACCATTAGAGTGAACATGACCGTGAAGATCAGTATGGTCTATATTAATATTGTGTAAGCTAAGGAGCTGGGCAAGATGATCATGCGAATGTCCTTCTATACCATCATATCCATGCTCATGACTATTTGATTCTGACTGATTTTTCATAAACTATTTTTGTGTGTGTCACCAGGGTGACAATTTTTGATACTTGCGTGTGGTATCTTTGCAATACAAAAATGAACAGAGTCCTAAGATAGTAAATGAAATAATAATAACAATAAACAATTAATAAATAACAGAACAATATGAAAACAAGAAATTACTTAACAAAAAACAGATTTCTCAGAACAACATTTATTTTATCGCTAATAGCCATTTTATCGCTAATAAGCATACAACCCGCATCGGCACATTGTGATTCATTTGATGGCCCTGCATTAATTGATGCGGAAAAAGCATTAGAGACAAATAATGTGGACTTGATATTAAAATGGATTAATGCCGATATGGAAGATGAAGTAGTGCCGCTTTTTCATAAAACCTATAGCATGAAAAATGGTGACAAAGAAATTTATGAAATAGTAAAAAAGCATTTCTATGAAACTTTTGTCCGTCTTCACAGAGAAATGGAAGGCGCACCGTTTACAGGATTGAAGCCTGCAGGTACTACAGCACATATAACAGTGATGAGCGATAAAGCACTAGAAAGTGGTGATTTTGCAAGCTTGCTTAAAGCACTTAACAATCACGTTAACTCACAACTACAAGAGAAGTTTGACAAGACTGAAGCTTTATACAAAGTAAAAGACAATTCAGTTGAAGAAGGTCGCGCTTACGTAGAAGCATATGTAGATTATACACATAGTCTAGAAGCGGTTCACGATATTTTATCAAGTGGTGCTGGTCATAGTCACTAAGTCTGTAATATAAAACATCCACGGTATTTGTTAGATCCTATCTAATATACCGTGGATTTTTTGTTTCCTGGTTAATGAATAGTCTATACAATTAAATACTATGATTGCATAGCCTATTGTATGAAGTTTGCTGCTTTTGTCATTTTTTCATTAATCTCTCTTGTGCATAAGTTGCCAATGCTACCCTCATGAGTATGGTTTACCTGCTTCTCTGAATGGAAGTTACCCTCTTGAACCACTTTGCCAACCTGTTGATAAGCCTCACGGAAAGGTAAGCCTTGTAAAACAAGATCATTTACCTTCTCAACAGTAAATAGATATTGATACTTATCGTCTTTCAGAATATCATTATTTACAGAAATATGCTGTAGCATGAAATGTGACATCTGTAAGATGCTATGCAATGTTTCAATTGCCGGGAAAAGTACATCTTTTAGAAGTTGATAATCTCGATGATAACCATGCGTCATATTAGTTGTCATTATGCTTATCTCATTTGGGAGGCTCTGCAAACGGTTACTGTGACCTCTAATTAGTTCCCACACATCGGGGTTTTTCTTATGAGGCATAATGCTTGATCCCGTTGTCAGCTCTTTTGGATAGGAGATAAAGTCGAAATTACCCGACATATATGTGCAATTATCAACAGCAAGCTTGTTTAAAGTTGAAGCTATATTTGCCATACTCTGAGCAAGAATTCTTTCCGTTTTACCGCGACCCATTTGTGCTGCAATAACATTATAGCTCATGGTGCTAAAGCCAAGCTCCTTTGTAGTCATTTCTCTGTCTAATGGAAACGAGCTACCGTAGCCTGCAGCCGAGCCTAATGGATTTTGGTCAGCAACCTTCCATGCAGATACAAGAGTATACATATCATCGACCAAAGCTTCAGCAAAAGCGCCAAACCATAATCCAAATGATGAAGGCATAGCAATTTGAGCGTGTGTATATCCGGGCAGTAATACGTCTTTATGTTTCTCGCTTAAATATTGCAGTAGTTCAAAAAGTTGAAGCACCTCTTCCTTAATTATTAATACCTCCTCTTTTAGGTAGAGCTTTATATCAAGCAGTACCTGATCGTTTCTAGAACG
>DUUR01000197.1 GCA_012841425.1 Bacteroidales bacterium
GAGTTTATTTCTTTATAAGCAACAGAGAGTACTCTAAGGGCCGACTTTGCCATTTGCTCATTCTCACTCTTTATAGCTTCAATGTCTTGATCTGTAATTGGCCTAACTTCACCATTAAAGAGTATATGTGTGGTTACATTAAGTACCTCATCAAGACCACCTTTTACATTTACATGAAACTTGCCCTCGTCCATTTGATTGATAGTAGCCATTCTTTTCCTCTCCGAATCAAATGGTACCTCTTGTACACGTGGATATTGTTTTTCGAGTTCATTCTTATTGTACCCAAGTTTTAATGCCAGCTCAACGATAGACGTTTCTGTTGGATCACCAGAGAGTTCGTGTTTACCATCTTCTGCATTTATATTGAGGTGTGAGTCGGTACAGAGCAATGCTGACATAATTAATAGCTCCTCATCGCCTAACAGCTCATTATCGCCTGACAGCTCTTCATTATCCTTTATTGCATCTTGGTTATCGGTATTTCGGAAATCGGATGTGGTTTCATTTGTCCAGGTTTCAACTACGGTCATCTTGTTTTGTGTGAGGGTGCCGGTTTTGTCTGAACATATAACTGTGGTGCTGCCTAATGTTTCTACTGATGGGAGTGTGCGAACAATTGCATTTTGTTTTACAAGTCGCTGTACGCCAATTGCGAGTACAATAGTAGCTACAATTTGAAGACCTTCGGGTATTGCTGCAACAGCAAGACTCACAGCCATCATAAACATATCGAGCCAATTGTTACCATATAGTATACCTATCACAAATATAAGGGCACAGATTACTAGTGCAACGTAGCCTAGAACCTTACCAAGCTGTTCGAGGCGTTTACTCATTGGTGTTTCGGTTGCTTCGGTGCTTTGGAGCATGTGGGCTATCTTGCCTACTTCGGTATTCATTCCGGTTCCTACAATAACACCTTTGCCGCGACCGTAAGTGACAACGCTTGTAGAAAACGCCATATTGGTGCGATCGCCAAGCGAAATATCTTGATCTTTTAGTTGCCCATTTATCTTTTCAACGGGGACAGATTCACCGGTAAGTGCTGACTCTTGCACTTTGAGGTTTACGGCTTCGATGAGCCTCATATCGGCAGGTATAATATCTCCGGTATCTAATACAACAATATCACCAGGAACAATCTCTGTGGATGATATTTCTGTGGTTTGGCCGTCACGCAACACCTTACTACGAGGCGCACTCATCTTATTTAAAGCTTCGAGAGAAGATTGTGCTCTTCGCTCTTCAATTGTACCAATGACAGCATTTAGAAGTAATATTGCAAGAATTACAATTGTTTCAATAAGCCCCTCGTCTTCTATAACTCCAATTACACCAGAAACAATGGCTGCAATAAATAGAATAACAACCATGCTACTTTTGAACTGCTCTATGAATATGGAAAGGAGCGACTTCTGTTTATGCGACTCGAGTTTGTTTGGTCCATATTTCTCTTTTCTTATTTCTACTTCTTGACTCGATAGACCGCTAGTAGGATCTACTTCGAATTTCTTTACTACTTCGTCTATGGTTTGGTTATAATAATGCTCCATTATTTATATATTTTATAGCAAATGTAATTAAAGATATAAACAATTAATAAACATTGCTATAGATTATTGTATTAGAATTTTGTATATGTTATATAACATAAAGAGTTCATTTTTTTTTATGACCCCTTTTGTATAAATTGCATTCTGATTAAGTAAAGCATGACTTTGCCGGTCTTATTAAGACGCAAAGTCTTTTTTAATACTTAATTTTAAACGGACAATCATCTGATTAACATACATATAATCTTTAATATAATTAAATCGCATTTTAATAATAACAATACCAATTTAAGAAGAGAAAGAGAAAAAATGAGTGAATAAATTAATTAATTAATAATATTTTCTAATCATGAAAGTTTACAAAACAAACCAAATTAAGAACATAGCCCTGATTGGAAATTCGGGGTCAGGCAAGACCACTCTCGCTGAAGCTATGCTTTTCGAGTGTGGTCTATTAAGACGACGTGGTACCATAGATGGGGGAAACACCGCAAGTGATTATTTTCCAGTGGAAAAAGAGTATGAATACTCTGTATTTCCATCTGTAATATCGTATGAATGGAAAGATAAGTTGATGAACTTTATCGACTGCCCAGGAGCAGATGACTTTGTAGGGGGCGTGATTACAGCATTGAATGTCACAGATATGGCACTAATGCTTATTGATGCTGCCAGTGGTGTTGAAGTTGGCACAGTTAACCAATTTCGTTATGCCGACACACTTAAAAAACCTGTAGTATTACTTGTTAACCAGATGGACCATGAAAAAGCCGACTATGACAACACGTTAGCAAGCCTTAGAGATGTTTATGGGAGTAAAATTACACCAGTTCAATATCCAATTGGTAGTGGTGCCACTTTTAACGGCATCATTGATGTTTTGAAACAAAAATATTATCATTGGGAGCCAGGTGACACGGCTCCACAAGTACTAGAGATACCCGAAAGTGAAAAAGAAAGAGCAGCAGAATACTACCAAGTTTTACTGGAAGCTGCCGCTGAGAATGATGAGGGTTTGATGGAAAAATTCTTTGATCAGGGGACGCTCTCTGAAGAAGAAATGCGTGAAGGAATTCACAAGGGAATGCTTAACCAAAGTTTATATCCACTTTTCTGCTCTTCGGGTGAGAAAAACATGGCGGTACATCGTATTATGAACTTTTTGAGTATGGTTGCTCCTTCGCCAGACGATATGCCTTCACCGCTTAACTCTGAAGGTGTTGAGGTGCACCCAGCAGACAGCGAACCAGCAAGCCTTTACTTCTTTAAAACAACTGTTGAGCCTCATATTGGAGAGGTAAGTTATTTTAAAGTAATGTCTGGAGTTGTGAAAGAGGGTGACGATTTTACAAATATTAATCGCCAGTCTAAAGAGAGACTTGCACAATTATATACAGTTGCCGGGCAAATGCGCAACAGAGCTGTTGAACTTCATGCAGGTAGTATTGGTGCTACGGTTAAACTTAAAGAAGTTCGTACAGGTAATACCCTTAACGCAAAGGGTTCTGACAACATGTTTGATTTTATTAAATATCCTGAACCACGATATCGCAGAGCTATTAAGGCTGTAAATGAGTCTAATTCTGAAAAAATGAATGAGGCGCTTAACCGAATGAGGGAGGAAGACCCAACTTGGTTAGTTGAGATATCAAAAGAGCTTAAGCAAACTATTGTATCGGGACAGGGAGAATTTCACCTCAAAACACTTAAATGGCGTCTTGAGAATAACGATAAGATTGAAATTGAATTTCTTGAGCCGAAGATTCCATATAGAGAAACTATTACTAAATCGGCTCGTGCAGATTACAGACACAAGAAACAATCTGGTGGTGCGGGTCAGTTTGGTGAAGTTCACCTAATTATTGAACCTTACACTGAAGGAATGCCCCTGCCTGAGATTTATAAATTTAACGGTCAGGAGTATAAGATACAGAACCGTGACACACAGATAGTGAATTTGGATTGGGGTGGCAAGCTGGTGTTCGTAAACAGTATTGTTGGAGGTTCTATTGATACACGTTTCTTACCTGCTATACTAAAAGGTATTATGGGAAGAATGGAGCAAGGTCCGCTTACAGGTTCGTATGCACGCGACGTGAGAGTAATTGTTTATGATGGAAAAATGCACCCTGTAGACTCTAATGAGATTTCTTTTATGCTAGCAGGAAGAAATGCTTTTATCACTGCATTTAAGAATGCCTCTCCAAAGATTCTTGAACCTATATATGATATTGTAGTGTCGGTACCTGGTGAGTATTTGGGTGACGTGATGAGTGACCTTCAGGGACGTAGAGCTATTATTATGGGTATGGAAAGTGAGAAAGGTTTTGAGAAGCTAAATGCTAAGGTGCCTTTAAAGGAGATGAGTAGCTACTCAACTTCTCTGAGCTCTATTACTGGTGGTAGGGGTTCGTTTTCTATGAAGCTCTCGGGCTATGATCTTGTTCCTTCTGATGTACAGGAGAAACTTCTTAAGGAGTATGAGGAGCAGGAGAAAGAGGACTAATTTTCTTTTTCATAATTAAGTTTATGCTTTTAAAACAATTAGGGCGACTCATAAATGGGTCGCCCTAATTATTTTAATTTTCAAGTGCTTTTTCTAGATTTCTCTTGAGTGCATTAAGAAAATCTTTTGTTGTTAACCAGTTGCTTCGCTGCAAATCAGAACCGTATGCCAAAATAGCTAGATCTTTTGTCATCTCGCCACCTTCAACAGTTTGAATACAAACTTGCTCTAGTGTATTACAGAAATTCACTAACTCCTGATTATTATCTAAGGTGCCACGATGGGCAAGACCTCTTGTCCAAGCAAAGATTGAGGCTATTGGGTTTGTACTGGTTTCTTGGCCTTGTTGATGCTGACGATAATGACGGGTTACAGTGCCATGCGCGGCTTCTGCCTCAACAGTTTTACCGTCGGGTGTAATTAGTACAGACGACATCATACCAAGTGAACCAAATCCTTGTGCAACAGTATCTGACTGCACATCTCCATCGTAGTTTTTGCATGCCCATACAAATCCGCCATTCCATTTCATGGCTGCTGCTACCATATCATCTATGAGTCTGTGCTCATAAGTTAAACCTGCTTTTTTGAATTCGTCTTTAAATTCATTTTCATAAACTTCTTGAAAAATGTCTTTAAACCGACCGTCATAAGCTTTAAGTATGGTGTTTTTGGTGGACATATAGAGTGGATAGTTTTTACTTAATGCCATTTGAAAAGATGAGCGAGCGAAGCCATATATCGACTCATCGGTGTTGTACATAGCCAAAGCCACGCCATCACCTTTAAAGTCGTAAATATCCCAACTTTGGGTGTTGCCATCTTCTGAAGTGAATGTCATTGTTAGCTTTCCCTTGCCTGTTATTACTGTATCGGTTGCACGGTATTGATCGCCAAAAGCATGACGACCGATGATGATTGGCTGAGTCCACCCTTGCACATAGCGAGGTATATTACTGCAGATTATGGGTTCACGAAAAACGGTGCCTCCTACAATATTCCGAATAGTACCATTTGGTGATCGCCACATCTTCTTTAGGCCAAACTCTTCGACACGTGCCTCATCGGGTGTGATGGTTGCACACTTAATACCTACATTATATTTTTTTATTGCCTCGGCAGCATCTACGGTTACCTGATCGTCTGTTGCATCGCGATGCTGTATGCTGAGATCATAATATTTTATATCTAAATCGAGATAGGGCAGGATAAGTTCTTCTTTTATAAATGACCAGATTATATGGGTCATCTCGTCACCATCAAGTTCTACAATAGGATTATTTACTTTAATTTTCTGCATTATAATATAAATTTCAGTATATATTTAGACAATTGTGTTGAAACTGACTTGTAACACTCAGCTTCAACACTTAATCACTTAATATGAATATCTATTTTCTATCTTTTAAAGGAACAAAATCTTGCAATTCGCGTACGTTCTTATACGCAGGACGAATAAGTCGCTTGCTTGAAAAGTTCATCTCTTCGATACGGTGAGCCGACCAGCCTACAATACGAGCCATTGCAAAAAGCGGAGTATATACTTCTGAAGGTAAGCCAATTGCATCATATACGAATCCTGA
>DUUR01000198.1 GCA_012841425.1 Bacteroidales bacterium
AATTATTTTGTTGATACAGATAAGCACTATCACAGTACATATATGCACCTTCATGATAGAACACAACATTTCCGGTAAGCACCTCTGCATCAAGACCCTCTCTTTTGCTCCAAAGATCGGCTTGTCTCAACTCTACTACTCTAGCAGCCTGCTCTTGCACAGGAGGTTGTTGAGCAACAGGCACAGGTTTTGGCTCAGCCTTTAAGGTTGAAAATAAGACAAAAAGCACACTTACAATAAGGGTGCTTTCACGTATAAAATGTAATAAAAGTTTTTTCATATGTTTTGGCAAAGATTACTATCTTAACCATCCATCATATTTAAATTCACATTTTCTCCATTCAGGATCGATTCTAACATATGTTTTATCAATCTTTGCCTGAAGCCATTTATCCACAAGACTCTGCTGGCGTGCATTTTCTGCCATCTGCTTTATTACCTGATAATCGTTATTGATATTTGCTTTATGGCCCTCATTTCTGTTTGAAATTCTAACTATTGTTGCTACTCGCCTACCTTTGTCATTAAGCATTAAAAAGGGTTCAGATATTTCACCTGCTTTCATTTCACCAACAACCTTTGCAATATCCTGATTTAGCTCATCAAGAGCAAAACGAGGCGTCCCTCTGTTAGTGCTCCTGTCAATGTTATTAACCATAATACCATTATTATTACGGGTATCTTTATCTGCAGAAAGATAAGTAGCTGCATCATCAAACGTAATCTTACCATCTACTATCCCACTACGTATAGAATCTAACCTAACAATTGCAGTATCAAGTGCTTCTTTTGGGACTTTTGGTTTCATCAGTATATGTCGAAAATTTGCCATCTCTCCACGTCTCTCAATTAACTGAATAATATGAAATCCGTATTCAGATTCTACCACATTAGATACTTTAGATGGATCATTTAAAGCAAACGCAACATTGGCAAATTCAGGAACAAATCCAGAGCGAGGCATAAAGCCAAGTTCTCCACCTTTAATTGCAGAGGGATCTTCAGAATACAGTAAAGCCAATGTAGAGAACTCAGTCTCACCGCTAGTAATTTGCTCAGTATAATCTCTTAATTGCGACTTCACTTTATCTGTTTCAGCAAGTGGAATTACAGGCTCTACAGTTATAATTTGCACCTCAAGAGTTGTTTGTATAAATGGCAAACTATCTTGTGGCAAACTGTTGTAATACTGTCTAATTTCTGATGGAGACAATTGAATATTACCAAAGTGCTTCTGTTGTACCCCCTGGATTATTTGCTGTTCCCTAATCTGATTCCTCAAATCTTCTCGAATTGCAGAAAGAGTCTTTCCAAAATACTCTTCCAATCGTTCAACCGATCCAATTGATGTGATATAATTATTCACGTAGTATTCTAACTCCCTATTAACCGTTGACTCCGAAACTTCAATACTATCGAGTTTAGCTTGATCTAAAAACAGCTTTTGAATAGCCAACTGCTCTGGAATAAAGCAATAAGGATCTCCTTCTATTCGCTGATTTTGCATAAGCAACTCTTTCCTGTACTCCTCAACCTCAGATTTGAGTATAGCTTCGTCTCCCACAACCCATACAATCTCATCAATTATATTGTTTTGAGAAATAGCTTGGTGAGATATAAATAATGAAATTAAAAAAAATAAAATCTTCACTGATAGACGCATATAAGAATATTTTTTGTTCAGTCAACTTTAACAATTATATAGTTGTAAAAGTAGACATAAAACCCATAACAGCCAAACAACTCGATGGTTAAAAGTAGTTATAACAACGCAGAGACGCCAATTATGACGTCTCTGCAAATACATATAAAAAACCTTCAGTTTATTATCCTTCAATAGCAGCCTGCGCAGCAGCTAGTCGTGCAATAGGCACGCGGAATGGCGAGCAAGATACATAGTTTAGCCCCACAGAGTGAAAAAACTTCACCGATGCTGGCTCACCACCATGCTCACCACAAATACCACACTTAAGAGTAGGTTTAACTTCACGTCCTTTCTGAACAGCCATTCTCACAAGTTGTCCCACACCATTCTGATCAAGTACAGCAAATGGATCATGCTTCAATATACCCT
>DUUR01000199.1 GCA_012841425.1 Bacteroidales bacterium
GCACATCTGCTTCTTAGCATGGTTTCAGGTTTTGTTTTACCAGTTATTAGAGCAGGCAACCAATCACATACTTCTACCCAAGAGTATGCAGCATTTCGCACTTTTTCATCTTCCCTCAATATATGTAGCATTTTTGCCCATACCCATTCAGATGAGTATATGCCTCCTTCGTATGCAGTATAGTCTATTTCCCAGTTTTTGGCAAGTGTGTTTATTTCATCCGCTTCCTTTATGGCAGTGTGATCCTTCCAAAGTACAAACATTGCGTTAGGATTTTCTGCAAATTCTGGTAATAATGCTAATGGAGTTCCCTCCTTATCTGTAAGTGCGGGAGTAGAACCTGTAGTGTCAAAGCCTATTCCTACCACATTCTCAGCAGTGCCAGCGGGTGCTTTAGAAATAGCCTCAAGGATACATCCCTCTAGAACTTCCATATAATCTAATGGATGTTGTCTGTATTTATTAGCTTTGGGATCACTATATTTTCCTTCATTCCAACGAGGATAATATTTAACTGATGTCGATATTTCATTACCATTTGATGCATCAGCTATTATTGCACGGCATGAGTCTGAGCCGTAATCTAAACCAATCACATATTTTTTCATAATTATATTCTCTTGTTTGTTTTTCAAATTAGGGCTGTAATAGATAGAATTATGTATGACAATAATATAGCCTCTGCATACAACGCCCTGTAGTAAAAAGATAGTAGGTGCACTCCTGTTTAATTAAAACAAGATCATGCACCTCTATGCTGTTATGCAGCGTTTAGGAGAAACGCCACTGTATGAGTAACTTCGTTACTTTTCAATATATTGTATTTATTGTAATGATTTATTCAACAGATAGTACACTTCATTAACTTTAAGTTCAAATTTAAGTGTGTTAATTGTAGTATCATTATCTATTGTCACTAGTTCAATACCAGCTATATCTGCATAATCCTCAAAAAACTCATTTGTAAGTGCATAACTAAATGCAGAGTGATGTGTACCACCTGCATAAATCCATGATGCAGCACCTATTTCTAAGTTAGGCTGAGGTATCCAAAGTGAACTAGCAACAGGAAGTTTAGGTAGTTCAGCTTCAGGTTCTATAACATCAACATTATTTACTATCATTCTGAAACGGTTGCCCATATCTACAATTGTAGCTGCAATTCCCGAGCCTTTATTAGCAGTAAATACCAAGCGTGCAGGATCATTTTTGCCACCAATTCCCAATGGATGTACTTCTAAACGAGGTTTTTGAGAGGTTATTGCAGGAGATATTTCAAGCATATGCGATTGTAGGATTGCACTCTTTTCTCCATTAAAATGATAAGTGTAATCTTCTAAGAATGAGCTGCCTCCTTCAAGTCCCTTAGACATAACCCACACCGTACGCAAAAGTGCAGCAGTTTTCCAGTCTCCTTCTGCACCAAATCCATATCCTTCTTCCATTAATCTTTGACAAGCAAGACCTGGCAGTTGATCCAATCCATGCAAAGCATCGAAGTTAGTAGTAAAAGCTTTAGCGTTTTTATCTTTTAAGAAACGACGGAGCGCAATTTCAATTCTTGCCGCTTCACGTACCTGTCCATGATCTTTTTCTCCTTTTTTACAGTTGTCGGCAAATGAATACAACTTCTCATATTCTGATACAAGATCATTTATATCACTCTCTGTAACTTTGTCTTGATAAGCTACAAGTTCTCCTATACCATAATAATCAACATGATAACCCAGTCTGAGCTCTGCTTCCAAACGATCACCGTCAGTAACAGCAACATTATTCATATTATCCCCAAATCGGACAATAGTCATATCTTGAGCATCTGCCCATGCTGCGGCTACACGCATCCATACATTTATTCTTCCCTGTACTTTTGCATCCGACCAGTGACCAACAACTACTTTCCTGTTTTTACGCATCCTGCTCACCATATGACCAAACTCACGGTCTCCATGTGCAGACTGGTTTAAATTCATAAAATCCATGTCAATTTCACTCCACGGAATTTCTTTGTTGAATTGCGTATGTAGGTGAAGTAGAGGTTTATTATAGTTCTGTAATCCTTTAATCCACATTTTTGCAGGTGAGAAAGTATGCATCCATGTGATAACACCTATACATTCTGGCACACTGTTTGCGTCTTTAAAAACCTTTTCTACTTCTGATGAAGAGTTGGCAGTTCCTTTATAAACTACTTTTACTGGTAGAGTTCCGGCATCGTTTAAACCCTGTACTATCTTTTCAGAATGTGCATTAACAGTTATTACTGCGTCTCCACCATACAGAAGTTGAGCCCCTGTAACGAACCATACTTCTTGATTTTTGTATTCCATAATCTTAACGATTTAATTTATTTTATTTTTATTTTAATTTATTGTCCATAGTAAGCATCAGGTCCATGTTTTCTCGAAAAATGCTTCTGGATTAGTAATTTATTCATAGTTAGGTTTGGGTTTACCTGATATGCAATAAATGCCATTTTAGCTACCTGCTCCAACACAACAGCATTGTGAACAGCATCATCCGCATTTTTACCCCAAGAAAAAGGTCCATGGTTTTTTACTAACACACCTGGAATATGAACAGGATTTAATTCTTTAAAACGTTCAATAATAACGGTACCTGTATCTTTTTCATAATCTCCCTTTACTTCTTCTTCGGTCATATCCCTAGTGCAAGGTATATCATCACTGAAATAGTCTGCATGAGTTGTACCGATATTTGGAATATCACATCCCGATTGTGCCCAGGCAGTAGCATAGGTAGAGTGAGTGTGAACAACTCCTCCTATTTCAGGGAAGGCTTTGTATAATTCAAGATGAGTAGCTGTATCAGATGAAGGTTTATATTTTCCTTCTACAACTTTACCCTCCATGTCAACAATAACCATGTCATCACTTTTCATGTTATCG
Source organism: Bacteroidales bacterium (assembly GCA_012841425.1). GTDB lineage: Bacteria > Bacteroidota > Bacteroidia > Bacteroidales > Dysgonomonadaceae > Proteiniphilum. The sequence goes on from DUUR01000199.1 coordinate 2,910, forward strand.
TATGAAACACCAGATGGTTTTATTACAATCACATTTTTGTCTCTATCGATAGCACTTACATTTCCCCAGGTAAATATCACCAAACCATGCTTAACAAGATCAATATTTGCTTTATATACTTGTTGTTTTAATGTGTTTAAATCCATTATAAATTTTATATTAATTATTGAAGTTCCAGCATTACAACTGAACTAGGAGGAAGTGTAATTGAAAGATTTCCATTAGATAAACTAGCACCATTAAAATCCTTAACCTTTACTTTTGCTGGATTATCAAATGAATTATGATCATCTATCTTATCGGTTGTTAGAATTTGTCCGTTTACCTTTTTAGCTTTAGCACCCAGTAGTTGTGTGTCAATTTTCTGCTCATTATTCAAATCGGCATTAACCAATGTAA
>DUUR01000200.1 GCA_012841425.1 Bacteroidales bacterium
GGAGTTCTGACAAATACATCAAATTCGGATTAACTGACCAGAGAGCAGACTAAAATCGATAATTATCAAACAGAATTCAATTGGTTGTGTCATTGATGTATCTTACATAAGCAATGCTGTCTCCGTTGGGCGACCAACTATGTACGTTTAATGACCCCTGTCCGCCATAGAACACGGGTGTTATGTCTTTTGTCACTTTTGTTTCTACATTCAGCATTCTTAGTTTTACATCTTTACCAAAGGGGTGCCCCCCATTTTGATTCTCAATATAAGATATATAAACAACATCTTTATTATTAGGTGCTGGGTGTGGAAACCAATTATCATATTCGTCGAAAGTTAGTTGCGTTTGCTCACTACCATCGGGTTTCATTCTGTAAATATGCATTCTGCCAGTTCGGTGGCTATTAAAATATATCCATTGTCCGTCGTAACTATATTCTGGTCCATCGTCCAACCCCTTAGCGTCTGTTAGCCTAATCTCCTCATCTGTTATAACATGTGTTTTATAAATATCCCACTCTCCATTTCTCATGGCACAATATGTAACCCATTGGTTATCTGGACTTACCCCATGCCAATAACTAGGATAATTTGCAGTTATTAATCTTGGCACACCACCCGAGGCAGGCAAAATAAAAATTCTTGAGTTTCCCCCTGGAGAACTTACCCTTGAGTCGTTGTGACTAATTATTACCCATTTACCATCGAATGATAGTCCGTGATCATTATTGCAATTATCTGCAAACCCAGTGTCAATAACACCAAGATTTTTTCCATTCAGAGATATTTTTTCAAGCTTTCCTCCAGAATTTATAATTAAAAACTTACCATCTCTTGACCAGTTAGGTGCCTCGAAATGACGTTTTTCTCTTAGAATTACCTTCTCTTTTCCTGTCCTTACGTTTAATAGAATCAATTCACTCTCAATGTTTTGTTGCGTTTGTCCTATTATAATAAACGTGGAAATGATTAACGACAATAAAGTTAAATTTAGATACCTCATAGTTTTATGGCTTTAAACTTAAAATACACGTATTGTTAAAAGAACATTTAAAATGCAGACTTCTAATATCAAAGATAATAAATTACAATTGAGTTGGCTGGTGAACTAAGCTTAATTTTCTAAGAACCAAATATTTTTGTAAATTTGTTAAAATCTACATCAACCAATAAATAAATAATGTGTATGAATTTTAGCGATCCCTACAAATCGGCCATGGAATTTGCAACTAATACTGATAGGAATATCTTTATTACGGGTAAAGCAGGTACGGGCAAGACTACCTTCCTACGCAATTTTCGTAAACAGACAAACAAGCAAATTGCAATTGTGGCACCTACCGGTGTTGCAGCTATAAATGCAGGGGGAACAACCATACACTCGTTCTTTCAACTACCAATTACACCCTTTAAACCCACACCCGAATGGCAATCGCAACTCATTTCTCAAATTAAAATGAGTAAAACTCGCCGCAATGTTATTCGTGAACTTGAGGTGCTTATTATAGATGAGATTAGCATGGTGCGTGCAGATGTATTAGATGCAATTGATGCAGTACTGAGAGCTATACGTCATAGGCGAAATGAACCTTTTGGTGGTGTGCAGGTGATATTAATTGGCGATATGCACCAACTTTCGCCAGTTGCCAAAACTAATGAGTGGAGTTTAGTGTCGGATTATTACAAAAGCGCGTATTTCTTTGATAGTCATGTTATTCAGAAACACCCACCATTATATTTGGAGTTTGACAAAATATATAGGCAATCTGACAACCAATTCATCAAAGTTTTGAATGAAGTAAGAAACAATTCACTCTCAACAGAAGGTGCCAACTTGCTTAAAAGCAGATATAACCCCAACTTTACTCCAACGGCCGACGATCATTATATAACTCTAACAACTCACAATTATAGTGCTGATAACATAAACAGAATTGAGCTGGACAAACTTACCACTCCTATTCATGAATTTCATGCAAGAGTAAATGGAACCTTCCCAGAGAATGCTTTTCCTATTGAAGAAGCACTTGAGTTAAAAGAGGGTGCTAAAGTGATGTTCATTAAAAATGACACAGAAATTCCACGAAGGTTCTATAATGGTAAGATAGGTGTAGTTAGCTATATTAATGACGATATTATTACCGTAGAGTGCCCCGGCGATGATTATGAGATAACCGTATCTACCCTAAAATGGGAGAATATACGCTATAACACAAACAAAGAAACAAATACAATTGAGGAAGAAATTATTGGCACTTTTGAGCAAGTTCCATTGCGTTTGGCGTGGGCTATAACAATTCATAAAAGTCAGGGACTTACATTTGAAAAGGCTGTTATAGATGCTGATAAAGCTTTCTCACCAGGGCAGGTTTATGTAGCGTTGAGCAGGTGCAGATCGATTGAAGGGATAGTTTTAAAAAGCCTTATCAGTCCCCAAAGTATTAGTGTAGATAAACAGGTAATTGAGTTCTCATCATCAAAACCCGACGAAGCATTTATTAATCATGAATTGGAGCGCGCTCGCAATGAGTTCAAGATCTCGATGTTACTTCATTTATATGATTTTAATCAAATATACAGTACTGCAAAATCTTGGTATAGAGCTACAGAAGGAGAGGAGTCATCATTTAATGAAGAGACACTTCCATTTATAAAAGAGATTAATAAGCAATTGGAGCATATTAATGAGATAGGAGATAAATTCAGAAATCAACTAAAGAAGATTGTGAGCAAAGAAGATGTAGACAAAGAGTATCTTTCGGATAGGCTCAACTCTTCTTCTACATACTTTGCCGAAAAGCTAGAAATACTAATGAGTTCTTTGAAGAAATCGCCTGCTACAACAGATAGCAAAACAAATGCTAAGATATATGATGAGGCTATTTCTTTGATATATACAGAGGTTGCTTTAAAAAAACATATCATCAGTACAACGTATCATGATTTTAGTGTGGAGTTATACTATCAGTCACGCAATAAATTTAATATGCCCGACTTCAACGTAAAGTCTTATAGTAGAGCTAAGACCAGTGTGCAACTGAAATCAAATCACCCC
>DUUR01000201.1 GCA_012841425.1 Bacteroidales bacterium
AACTACTTCCTAAAAAAATAGGGACAATGCCCTTCGTAACTAAATGAAAGATCAATGTCCCTACCCCAGCTGTAAAAAGGGCCGTTGATGGGTCTAGCCCGACTAATAATGGAACTAGTACTGTTGCCCCAAAGGCAACAAAGAGGAACTGTACTCCAACTACGGTTTTTTGTCCCCTGGAGAGTTGTTTGTTATTCATCAATTGTTAAAATAATATTTCGAGTGCAAAGATATATTTTTTTGACGAATAACTTACAATAGCCTATGGTTTTTTGAATTAAAAAAACGGGCGCCGTAAAACGACGTCCGTTCTTAAATTAATCTTCTTTTTAAAGGATGATACTTAAATCTTCAGGAGTAACGTTCATCGCTATTATAACTCCATTTTCATCGATTAAGTAACTACGGAAACCTCTACTCAGTTTGAAATCTCTGTACAAATCTGATTCGGTTCCTCTAACATCACAGAATAGTGAATGTTCGTCGAGGTTATCCATTGCCATTGTTCTGTCTAAGACATTTATATTCTCATCAAATGCGATCGAGATAAATGTAACATCCGAATCAATCATCTTCAGATAATTGTGTAATCGAATGTTGGTGGCTCTGGAATGGGCGTCGTATGTTGCCCAGAAATTAACCACAACTTTATTGCCTTTGAATTCACTCAGCTTGTATTTATCATCCTCCAAATCCGTTAAAACAATTTCTGGAATTATTTCTCCCGGATAATAACCTAAAGATGGAGCCGCGTCCTTAACTGAACCCGATGATAATGCTAGTGAAAATAATGCTATAAGGCAAAAGTTCACATACTTCATAAAATAAAATTTTGGTTAGAAAATAGATTAGCTGCTGCTTCACGCAATTGCTAAATCACTTATTTATAACGACTTTTCGCTAAAAGTCCCATGTTATTGGCGTCAAAAGTACGTCACTTTTTTTAAATATCGAACTTTTAGGGCACAAAAATCACTTCCAAATGTTAAAACTCAAATTTCTACTTAGAAAAACGACTACATCTAGCAAGGCATAGCGCTAATTATCTGCAAGATACAGCACAAACTAACCAATAAAGAAGCAAAATGTAGATTAAATCTATAACTCATTTATTTTAGCTAGGAGTTGTAAAAAACCTCTCAATTGCCTCAATAGAAGTGTCTTTTAAAATTACATTCTTATCCTTATCAAACAGATATAGAGTTGGAATTGCTTTTATATCATATAGCCTTTTGTGAGTTATCTCCAAACCTTTATCATATCCATGTATCCACTTTTGTGGCATTTGTGGTAAATTGTCAAGCCACAAATCAATATCCTTATCAATATAAAGAGTTAGAATAGTAAGCATGGTACGTGTGTTGCTATTTAAAGCTAGTGCGTTATTAATTTCATTTGAGTTTAGTATTTGCTGAGTAACAGTTGCGCATGTAGAGCAACCTGGATTAGAAAACATTAATAATGTATACTCACTCTTCAAACTATAAAACGAGTGAGTTTGTCCAGAAGCAAGCGTATAATTAAAATTGCTCCCTTTATCACCTACTCTATTTTTCATTACCATCTCATAGTGGAAATTATAAACCGATATATCTGTCTCTGACAACACTTCAGCTTCAACTATCTCCTCCAATACAGGAATATAGTACTCCTCATTTCTGAAAGGTGAGTTGGGGTCATAAAAGTATTTATCAAATAAGCTCCCAAAATGAGAGTACATCACATAATCGGCATCTGCCTTATTTATAGTTTTTCGCAACGAAGCATCTGCCACATCTTTCGGAACAAAATCGAGTAGATTTATGTAATCTACAAAAGCCTGTTCTGTTATTTCGGGCCGATCTATTAAAGCCCTGTTTGTAAAATCAAACCTTTCCCAATAGTTCATTACCAGAAAAATAGCACGTTTATCGCTATCTGTTATCATTGAGGGAATAGTAGGAAGGACAAAAGTGTCTGTCACAATTGTTTCAACAGGATAACTTTCAAAAGGCCCAGTTAAAACATCATGCTGATTTGATTCTGTTTTCTTGCTCGATGAGCAGGAAGCCACAACCGTTAAAATCAAAAACAGAGCAATTAAAAGAGTGAGGTAATTCCTTTTCATAGAAAGTAATATATTTATAATTCACTGTAAAGATAATAAGCCCTAAATGATTTAACTATGTTACTGAGCAATAATTTCTAAAATCTGCTTTTCAACATATTGAGATTAGCAAGTAAATTTTGTACATTTGTAGATTCACTATATCTACATTTCATTCATGGATACTTTTATTGTTTCAGCAAGAAAATACAGACCAGCAACATTCCACTCTGTGGTTGGACAAGAAGCGCTAACTACAACTCTGAAAAATGCAATTACAAGCAAGAAACTGGCCCATGCATACCTGTTTAGTGGTCCACGAGGTGTTGGGAAGACAACCTGTGCAAGAATTTTTGCAAAAACAATCAACTGCTTTAATCTCACAAGTGAGAATGAGTCGTGCAATAAATGCGAGTCGTGCGTTGCTTTTAATGAACAGCGCTCATATAATATACATGAACTAGATGCCGCCTCAAACAACGGAGTAGAGGATATAAGATCTCTAATTGATCAGGTGCGCATCCCCCCTCAAATAGGTAAATATAAAGTATATATTATAGACGAGGTTCACATGCTTTCATCAAGTGCCTTTAACTCGTTCTTAAAGACCTTGGAAGAACCTCCAGCACATGCCATTTTTATTCTTGCAACAACAGAGAAGCACAAAATAATACCAACAATATTATCAAGGTGCCAGGTTTACGACTTTAATCGTATTAATATTAGCGATATAGTTAATCATTTACAGTACGTAGCAAAACAAGAAGGTATTAATGCAGAACCCGAAGCACTAAATATTATAGCTCAGAAAGCAGATGGAGGTATGCGCGATGCCTTATCCGTTTTTGATCAGAGCGCAAGCTATACACAAGGAAATATTACATATAAGTCGGTTATCGAAAACCTCAACGTATTAGACTATGAATATTACTTTAAGCTAACAGAGGCATTCTTAAATGGAGATGTTATAAACTCGCTTTTAATATTAAATGATATTCTAAACAGAGGATTTGAAGGGCAGTATATAATTGGTGGAATTGCCTCTCATTTCAGAGATCTTTTGGTTTGCAAGGATGAAAGAATGGCCGATTTGTTTGAGGTTGGTGCATCAATAAGAGAGAGGTACATTGAAATAGCAAAAAGATGTACTAATTCCTTTCTTTACAAAGGAATTGAGATTGCAAACGAATGCGATCTAAACTATAGGCAGAGCAAAAACAAGCGTTTACTAATTGAGTTGGCACTAATTAAACTTTGTCAGTTGAATGATATTGAAGCAGATGCCGATATTAAAAAAAAAACGGAACTAAAACCGATTGAGATAGCTAGCAATAACACTAAAACAGATCAAGAACCAGAAAACAAAAACACCAAAAAGGAAGCTGATGAAACTCCTAAAGAGATTAGCTCTGCAACTAAACCAGTCCCCCCAGTTACATCTACCCCAAAAGTGCGTAAAAGTAAATTATCAGGAATGGGCATTTCTCTCACCTCTTTAGCAACAAAAGATGAGAAAGTAATCAAAACATCAGAAAAAGAACTAGCAGCCAACGGTAATAACAAATTTACAGAAGATGATTTAATTAGTGCATGGAATGAATATGCCGACAACCTTGATATAGAGAAACTGCTAAAAAACACCATGTCGCTCTACAAACCCAAACTAATTAGCGATACCCTGTTTGAAGTAAAGGTTAACTCAGAATTAAATAAAGAATATTTAAACAGTAATGGCGAATCTCTACTCACGTTTCTACGAGAAAAAGTAAGGAATGATAATCTTACAATGACAATAAAAATTGTTAAAGGAAATGTTATAAAGAAAGCTCTTACCTCTAGGGAGATATTCGACGAGATGGCAGAAAAGAACCCTAGCTTGCAAAATCTCTCAGATGAGTTTGGACTAGAACTCAGTTAATACACAGCTCTCAACTGATGAGGTATTTTTATTACATCTTACTAATCTCAACATTGATAATATCCTGCAAAGGAGATAAAAAAGGTTTTAGGTGGGGACATACTTTCACGAAGTATTACGACGACCATCATTTCGAAAAGGCCCAACCCTCTCTGTCTAAATTACGATAATTTATTGCTTCAGCGATATGTATAGCTTTAATTTGCTCACTTGCATCTATATCTGCAATTGTGCGCGACACTTTTAAAATACGATCATACGCACGTG
>DUUR01000202.1 GCA_012841425.1 Bacteroidales bacterium
ATTATTTTTCCATTTTGAAGGCAGGTTAAACTCACGATGATACCAAAGTTCATGATCCTTCCCCACCCTTTTTTGCACACCCGAAAGACTCGATTCCACAGCAAATGGAACAAGTATTTGTCCTTCATAACTAGTTGGTTGTTGTCCTATTGGCAAAATTGCGTAGTTCCATAAACCATTTATATTTTGCCACTCGCTTCTCTCCATTATTGGTCTCGGATATTCAGGCAAAACATTGTTTACATCAATCTCAGATGCCCATTTGGTTTTAATTTTATCTCCTGCTGGTTGCCATTGAGCAAAAACTGTTAAGGTCAAAAATAGAGTAAAGATAAAAGTAACTCTTCGTTTCATAAATTATATTTAGGATTTACAATTTCCACTTCGAATTACGAATTTAGCACTTATTTTTAGAATAATTGGTTATTTCGTCACAAATTACGTATTATAAAAAAAAGCGAATGGATTTCCCATTCACTTTTTTTTATAATATAAGATATGTCTGTTTTACAATTCTGCGTCTATAGCCTCAACCTTTTTAACTATCAATTGTAATTCCGACTTAATTTTCTCAACCTTCTGGTTCATATCATCTAAAAGGTGATTACCTTTTTTTGAAGAGATAGACAAAAAGCCAATATTGTTTTCATATGTCTGCAATTCGCTTTTCATTCTATCATATTGACGCATAAGCTTTTCACGCTCAAAATAGAGCTGATTCTTAGCATTACCAGATTTAGCCATATCAGAGATATTCGACTTAAAGCTTTCTAATTTTCTGTCAGCTTTATTTACGTTCAGTCTGTCAAACTGAGCCTCTGTAGCTTCATAAAACTCGTGATAAGCAACATCCTTCATCTTATAAGGTACATGCCCTACTGCTTGCCATTTTGCCATTAGCTCATGCAATTGTGCAATAGCCTCTTCATCTTTATGAGTAGAGTCTATCTTCTTTATTGATTCAACTATCTCTCTCTTTGCAAGAAGATTATTATTCTCTTCTTCGTAACGAGAAGAAGTATTTAATTTTTTCTGCTCAAAGAAATAATCACAGGCAGTTATAAATCTTTTCCAAATAGAATCAACATACTTGCGAGGTATAATACCAATTGTTTTCCACTCTTTCTGAATTTCAATAAGATCCTGAGTAGTTCTTTTCCAATCTGTACTATCTTTCAAAGCCTCTGCTCGTTCACACAACTCTACCTTTTTCTTTAGATTATCGTCCATCTCTCCTCTGAGCGATTTATAATAATCATTTTTATTTTTAAAGAACAAGTCACATGCAGCACGATATCTCTTATATATCTTAGTATTCCATTTTCTTGGCACATAACCAATCTTACGCCATTGAGACTGTAATTCAAGAACTTCTTTTACGTTTCTGTTCCAGTCTTTAATCGATCTAATCTTGGTATAATCAATTGCTTCAAGCTTCTCGCATATAGCAGTTTTAAGTTCAAGGTTTTCATCCTCTTTACCTCTTAACTCTTCAAAATGCTCTTGATATTTCTTATTTATGGTTGTTGAAGCAGCTTTAAACCTGGCCCATATCTCCTCACGGTCTTTTCTTGATACCGGACCAATCTCTCTCCACTCTTGATGAAGATTTTGTAATTGGTGAAATGCAGAAACCACATCTGTTTCGTCATTCAACCTTTCAGCTGCTTCAGACAAATCTGTCTTAAGTTCTAAGTTTTTCTTAAAGTCGTATTCTCTAAACTCATTGTTAATACGAACCAAGTCATAAAATTTCTCAACATAACGCTGATATGATTTCCACAGCTCGTTAACCTTAGATTGAGGAACAAGTTTAATCTCACTCCATTCCTGTTGAAGTGCTTTAAAATCCTGATAAGTTTTATTAAAATCTTCGTGCCCTTGAGTTTCAGTAAGAAGTTTAATTTGGTTAATTATCGATAGCTTTCTGGCTACATTCTTCTCTTTTAATTCATCCTCTTTTGCAACAAGTTCAGCACGTTTCTCTTTAATTTTCAGAAGCAGTTCTTTACCTTCTGTATAAATTTCAGGCTCATTTGCCACAAAATCAATCTCTTCACCACCATCTGCAGTAAAAACATGCTTTTGCGACTCAATCTCATTACGAAGAGATCTATAGAACTGATTTTTATACTCCTCAACGTGTTTGCGTTGCAGAGTTTCTTTTTCAAACAGACTACGAAGTTGTTTAACAATCTCCTCTATTGACATTAAAGTTGAACCCGATTCTTCAGAAACAGAATTCTCATCTATTTCTTCATCTTCATCCTCTTCCTCTTCAGAATCATCATCGTTTGCATCCTCAAGATGGTA
>DUUR01000203.1 GCA_012841425.1 Bacteroidales bacterium
AAAAACCAGGTGATGTAAACTTCTATCAAACTGATGGATCTCCTGCAATTGCTGACATAAGATTAATATTTGGAGATGCAGGGAGTCAGGCTACAACCGGTTTTATGATTAAAAAAGGTAAGCACTATTCTCCTGTAATGGCACAAGACCATAATGCGGGCACTAGTGGTGGCATTGTGTTTAGAGGAACTGAAGCCATGCTAATATACATGGAAGCCTCATACGAAAAGAATGGTACAGTTGATGCTATTGCAAGTAACTACTGGAGAGCTTTACGCAGAAGAGCTAATGTTGATGAGGATTTCAATAAAACAATTAATGCTACAGTAATGAGCGAAGAGGCAAAAGGTGACTTTGGAGCTTATTCTCGTGGTCAACTCATAGATCCGGTATTGTATAATATTCGTAGAGAGCGCCGAAATGAACTTGCGGCAGAAGCATTTAGATGGGACGATTTGAAACGTTGGAGAGCATTAGACCAGCTTAAAAATAATCCTTATAAAGTAGAAGGTATGCGTTTTTGGGGAACTGATTATGAAACAGAACTTGCCAATCTAACTTTAGTTGATCCGGCAACTGGTAATATGTCTTCACCCGAATTGAGCGATTATATTGTTCCTTACGAAAAGATTACTGTAAATAATAATATTGCAGCTCAGGGAGGATTCTTATTTACTCCAGCACACTATCTAGAGCCAATTGGCATGGATGTATTTAGACTTACATCTTCTGATAAGTCTAATTACAACACTTCTGTAGTATATCAAAATCCAGGATGGAGTACTCAGGCACAAACTGGTGCTACTGATGTTGAATAGACACAAGCTTATAATTAAATAAGACTAGTACTAATTATCCTTTATAGGTTAAGAAAAACTAGTTATTTACATACATATTAGATTAAACCGCTCTCGTTATGAGGGCGGTTTTTTTATCTTAACTTTTCCTGAAATAAAAATTAATGCTACTTTTGTATTGAAGCAAACTAATTTGATTCTTCTATATCGCATTTTATGAAAAAAATAATATTATTGCCCGCTATTCTATTTAATGTATTGTTAATTGAAGCACAGACATTGAATGGAACTTACAAAAGTGGCACCGACTCACTACTTTTCTCTAATGAGCATATAACTTTCCGGATTAGTGGTTTTGGAGGTTTATCATCAACACTTGTAGGTGAAGGTACTTATGAAATCGTGGACAATTATATAATTGTACATACAGATGAATATAGTGGGATGAAATCGAACTTTAAGGAGTTAGCTGGTTCTAAAAATGATACTTGTGTAGTGAAAGTAGTTGCAGCTAGCAATTACCCTGTGCAAGGCATTTTGATTGAATCAAAAAACAAATCGGGTAAAACTATCACTGCAGGTGTAACAGGGAATGATGGCAAGGTATATTTAACTGATAATGGAAAGATTACTAAAATAAGTGCTTCTGCAATGGGATATAATTCAATAGCATTTGATAACAATGCCGGTAGCGACTATCTCATAAGTTTAGCCGATAATGATGTAATAGAAGAGAAAACTGCCGTTTTTAGATTTAATGAAATTGATGAAGAAACAATCTCTATTATATTATTAACCGACAATTTTAATAATAATAAGAAACGAGAAGATGAATTGAAGAAGCTAGAGAAGAGAGCACGCAAAAGTAATAGACTGGACAAACGCTACAAGAAAGAGTTTGAGCCATTCGATGATATATACTAGTTATATATTTATTATATTTCTTTTATGACAATAGCTTTCTTACTATTCCAGAGATAACACCACCCTCGGCTTTACCGGCAAGCTCCTTAGTGACAATTGCCATAACCTTGCCCATATCTTTCATTGATGAAGACTCGGTATCGAGGATTACTTTTTTTACAATAGACTCAATTTCATCAGTTGAAAGTTGAGCTGGAAGAAACTCCCGAATAACTTTCATCTGTTCAATCTCTGTTTCTGCAAGATCTGAACGGTTTTGTTGTGAATAAATCTCAGCACTTTCTTTACGCTGTTTAACCATTCTCTGCAAAATAGAAATAGCCTTATCATCAGAGAACTCATCGCCTCCTCCTTTTGCTGTTTTGGCTTCGATAAACTCTTTTTTTACACCTCTTAAAGCATCTAGTCTTACCCTATCTTTAGCAAGCATGGCTTTCTTAATCTCTTCTGTAATTATATCAAAAAGTGTCATAATTTCTATCTTAATTAATCAAATAATGTTGAAGACTGCTGTTGAATATCGAGGTGATAAGTGCGAGGATTGAATGAACGATCGCGTTTAAAAACAGGATTCTTTTCGAGTGCCTCTAAAATCTTATCATCATCTAGTTCTTCTACAGTAAGAACAAATGGTTCTTGTCTGTAGTTGTTTGTTGCTAGTGACTCCAAGCCAGCTTTTCCGTAATATTTCTCTATAAGTTCTCTATCTTTTGTATCCTGCTTACGCTCTTCATCCTCCTTAACCTTGCGCTCCAACTCTTCGGCTTTGGTTTCTTCAGCTTTAATTTCCCTAATACCTGGCACACTGTTAATTGAAAAGCCGGTAGCTAAAAGTGTAACCTTAACCTCGTCCTTGAGTGACTCGTCAACAGCGGCTCCCCAAATAACTTCTATTTCTTTGCTGAATTTAGACATGAAGTCGTGTAAAGCATTCATCTCTTCCATCATTAGAGGATTTTCTTCACCAAAACAGAGATTGATTAATATTTTCTTGGAGCTGAATACATCATTATTGTTTAATAAAGGTGAGTGTAGTGCATCTTTAATTGCTTCATTAATTCTATCACTTCCTTTTGCTATTCCACTACTCATTATAGCAACACCTCCATCTTTTAGTGTAGTATTAACATCGGCGAAGTCAAGATTTACATGTCCATGTACAGTAATAATCTCCGCAATGCTTTTAGCTGCAGTAGTAAGAGTATCATCGGCTTTAGCAAAGGCATTAAGCATAGTAAGATCACTATATATATCGCGTAAACGTTCATTATTTATAACAAGTAATGCATCTACGTTTTTAGATATCTCTTCTACACCTTTTAGAGCTTGAACTATTTTACGAGAACCTTCGAAAACAAATGGAATTGTAACTATACCAACTGTTAGGATACCTAAATCTTTTGCCACACGTGCAATAACAGGAGCTGCACCAGTACCAGTTCCACCACCCATTCCGGCAGTTATAAATACCATTCGGGTACCATCATTGATTAGTCTCTCAATTAACTCAACACTCTCTTCGGCTGCTTTACTGGCTATTTCAGGCTTGTTACCTGCACCCAGGCCTCCGGTTGTGTGCGACCCCAACTGCACTTTAACTGGCACAGGAGACTCCATCAATGCCTGATTATCGGTGTTGCAAAGTGCAAATGAAACATTATGAATACCCTCTTGAAACATATGATTCACGGCATTTCCTCCACCTCCACCTACACCAATTACCTTTATAATAGCATCAGTGTGACTTTCTATCTGAAAATCTAATAAATCTTCGTTCATACAATCACTCCATTTAATTTATTCATCGTCATCTGAAAACATATTTCCGAAGACATCTCCAAATTTATCCAAGAATCCCTGCTTTTGTGATTTCTTGTTTTTCTTGCTCTCCTTAGTATTTTGTTTAGATTCAGATCGTTTCTTGTCGGATTGATAATTATCATTACTTCTATCAATCACTTCATCTAAAACTAATCTACAACTTTCTTCTCCAATTAACAGCATGCCTAAAGCCTGAGTAAACGAAGGATTACTTATAAGTTCGGGAGCATTATTAATATAGGATTTTTTAGCTGTTGCCCTGCGTACAGGCATTTTAAATTTTTGTACGAGATACTCTGTAAGATTTTTCAGTTGAGAGGCTCCACCAGTAATAACAACTCCTGCACCAAGTTTATTCTCATATCCTGATAAATGTATCTGTTCAATTATATTGGCAGTTATTTCGTCAAGACGTAATCCAATTACTCTGTTTAGCTCAGTTAGATCTATATCAGGTTTAGAAGAGAATGGAGATGAGAAAAAAGGGCTCTCGTGTGTTTCAATAGCTTTCCCAAATTTAATCTTCAACTGCTCAGCGTCATTTTCTGTAAAATTTAGTGCACTTATATCCTTAGTTATACTTTTCCCTCCAAAAGGGATTACAACAAATCTTCTAAGTATACCATCTTTGTAAACCGATACGGAAGTGGTGCCTGCACCAAAATCTATAAATACGCAACCAAGTTCTTTCTCTTCTTCATTGAGAGTTACTGCAGCAGAAGCCAAAGCACCGACAATATAATCTGCTATAGGCAGTTTAGCCTTTCCGGTTACACTTTTTTCTATATTTGAAAGGAGATTGGGCCTTCCTACTACTATTTGGAATGATGCTTCGACCTCCGATCCGGTGACCCCAACAGGGTTTTTCTCTGTCTTACTATCTATATAATACTCTACGTCAGCAACTGCATAATTCTTTTGCAGATCTGGAGTATATTTTATTGCAGAGCTATTAAGTTGATCAACTACGTCTTGGGTTACAATTCCTCCAGAAGAGAGCATAACCCTTTCTCTAAACTCCAGTGTGTGCAACGATTGCCCAGTAAGCGAAACATATACCTTGCCTATCTTATCACCAATGCTATTTTCAAGCATTGTCAACAATTTTCGGATACTCGCTCCTGCTTCCTCAATATTGTAAACCATTCCTCTTCTTACGGAATTTCCAGAATCTATTATTTCACTATCCATTATTGAAATAACATTGTTCTCATTTTTTCGTCCTACAACACCTTTTATCTTTGAGGTTCCAAGATCAATTACAGCTATAAAATCAGATTGCGTCATACTTTGGTTTATGGTTATTCAGTTGTTTAACAAACACACTAGCAACAACATTTGTTTTTTTGTTAACATCATTTTAATTGCACGCTAATTATTTAAGAGTGCAAACTACTTGATTGTCGAATTTCAGATTTATCTCTGAATATCTATTCCATCCCAGTTTATTTAGTCCATCGTCAACAAAACGTGCAAATTTATTCAATTTAGTTGGGTAATCTTCAAGGCTTCCCATAATAATTCTGAAATTACCTGCACGAGGTATCAGTTCGACCTCATTACTATTCTTTACAACAATTTGTTCTACCCAAGCATCCCATTCTGAATTATTATTAAGAAACATTGCAAAATCGTATAACTCAGTTTGTGCAAACTCTTCGTCAATTTCGCCAGTTGCAACAGGAACATACACAGCAAAACTAGAAGCAACCGGCATTATTTTCCTATCCTTATCTATATAAAAACTCCCTTCGTTATTAGATATAACTCTAAGTACCGGTTCTCTCTGCTTAACAGTTGCCATTACAGTTCCGCGAGAAGTAATAAAGACTTTAGCCGATTCCACCAATCGGTTTGACATTATTGTATCACGAATTGTAAGTGTATTTATGTTTTTAAATGTCTTGCCAACAGGATGCAAATCATGCTTTTTCACTAAAGCCTCTATTTCTAAAGCAGTAACAAATTGAGTTTTAAGACTATCCTTAATCTCCACTTCAAAACCAACACACTCTCGGTTATGAGATGAATCTCTGAAATAGTTGGCGGATAGTATTATATACCCTATTACAACAACTGCTATTAATATAACAAGAACTCTCTTCACTCTATGTTATTTTTCTAAATATTTTTGCTTAATATTTCTTTAATATGAGGCACCATTCTATCAATATCCCCAGCACCAAACGTTACAACAATTTCGGGGTGTTCTTTACTGATCAAATCTAACAGTTCGGACTTTACAGTTAACCGCTTCTTTGGAGATGTTATTTTATCAAGTATAATTTGAGAGCTAACCCCTTCAATTGGCTCTTCTCTGGCTGGATAAATATCAAGAAGTATTATATCATCGGCAAGAGAAAGACTTTTAGCAAATTCATCCGCAAAATCTCTCGTTCGGGAGTACAGATGTGGTTGAAATATTGCAGTTAATTTTTTATCAGGATAAAGAGCCTTTATCGATTTTATTGCAGCTTTAAGCTCTTCGGGATGATGAGCGTAGTCATCAATATAAACTATATTTTCATTCTTTAAATGAAACTCAAATCGCCTTTTCACTCCCATGAATGAGCTCATTGCAGCCTTCATCTCCACAGGAGTAGCTCCGCTTAGTTCTGCCGCTGCCATTGCAGCTATACCATTCTCAATATTAATCTTTACAGGCACTCCAAGTGAAATATCTTTTATCACTCCTTTAGGAGAGACAAAATCAAAGATAATCTCACCATTTCCAATTCTGATATTCTCGGCATGAAAATCTCCTTTAGTTTCGGAATAACTCCACACTTTAACAGAATCATTTACTTTAGGTGTTAGTTTTGCACCTATCTTTAAAATAAGATGACCATTAGGACGAATTAATGAGGTAAACTTTTCAAAGCTCTCTTTATACGCCTCTTCAGTGCCATATATATCTAAATGATCAGGATCGGCAGAAGTTACTATTGCAATATGTGGTTGCAAGCTATGAAACGATCTATCGTACTCATCAGCTTCAACAATAGTGTAATTACTTTTTTCTGAAAGTAGTAAGTTGCTATTATAGTTTTTAAGGATACCTCCTAAAAAAGCATTACAATCGATATGAGATTGTTTGAACAAGTGTGCAACCATACTCGAAACGGTTGTTTTTCCATGAGTTCCAGCTACACATATTGCATCACTCTGCTTGGTTATTTCACCTAAAAGTTGAGCGCGTTTAACAACTGCAAAGTTGTTCTCTCTAAAATAATTTAGTTCTCTATGTGTTGTTGGAACCGCAGGTGTATAAACAACTAGTGTATTAGCTTTGTCTTTAAACTCAACTGGTATAAATAAAGGATTATCCTCATAGTGAACTAATGCGCCTTCTTTTGTAAGTTTTCCTGTAAGTTCCGTTTTTGCTCTATCGTAACCACCTACATTAGCCCCTTTTAGAAGAAAGTAACGTGCTAAATTGCTCATCCCAATTCCTCCTATACCAATAAAATATATGTTAGTGTATCCCTTACTATTTATCTCCATCTTACTTATTCAAAATCTGCTCTATTTCATTTACAATT
>DUUR01000204.1 GCA_012841425.1 Bacteroidales bacterium
CAGACAGTCCTAGTATTGTTGAACCAAACGGGATATTAGATTTTTCGAGAAATTGCTTAAGCTCCTCCTCGGCATTGCCAAGAACTACACCCTGCCCCACCAACGCTAGTGGTTTTTTGGCATTATTGATGACCTCCGCTGCTTCGGCTATTTTATCGTGTTCTACCTTTGGTTTTGGCTGATAACTGCGAAGAAAATCGGTTTTCTTGTAAGAATACTCGCAACTGTTGGTTTGTGTATCTTTGGCAATATCGAGCAATACGGGACCAGGGCGACCGCTTGAGGCTATATAAAAAGCTCTTGATACAGCCCACGCTATATCCTCAACGCGTCTTATTTGATATGCCCATTTTGTGATTGGCAGGGTTACGCCTATAACATCGGCCTCCTGAAATGCATCTGAACCAAGTAGTCCAGAGGCAACCTGACCAGATATAACCACCATAGGGGTACTATCCATCATTGCATCGGTGATTCCGGTAACGGTATTTGTTGCACCTGGACCAGAAGTAACTAACGCTACTCCCACCTTATCTGACACTCTTGCATATCCCTGAGCAGCATGCACAGCACCTTGCTCGTGACGAACCAATATGTGTCGGATCTTATCTTTATGGTCATATAGTGCATCGAATACTGGCATAATTGCACCTCCGGGATAGCCAAACATGGTGTCAACACCTTCGGCAAGCAAAGAACGAATAAGTATTTCGCTACCTTGCAAAATTTCTTTACCACCTTCTGAAGTATTTCCAGATGAAGCAGTTGTTGCTTGAGTTTGAATATCTTTGTTCATAATTAAACTCTTTAGTTGTGAATATTAAATTATCCTTATAGCTCCCTTATCGGCCGAACTCACAAAGTGAGAATAGACCTGTAATGCCTGAGAAACTCTTCTGTTGCGCAAAGGTTTAAATGCATTTTCACCCTTGGCCTCCTCCTCAGCTCTTCTATTATTAAGTTCCTCATCGCTAATTTTTAGATTAATAGTACGATTAGGAATATCAATTTCTATTGTATCACCATCTCTTACAAGTGCGATATTTCCACCTGCTGCGGCTTCTGGCGAGATATGACCGATAGACAATCCGGATGTACCACCAGAGAACCTGCCATCGGTAATTAGTGCGCACTTCTCGCCTAGACGCTTTGCCTTGATATATGAAGTGGGATAAAGCATCTCTTGCATGCCGGGTCCGCCTTTTGGTCCCTCATACTGAATAACCACAACATCACCTGCAACCACTTCGTTTTTAAGTATACCCATACAAGCGTCATCTTGTGAATGAAAGACTTTGGCATTTCCTGTGAACTTCCAAACACTTTCATCTACACCTGCAGTTTTAACTACGCAACCATTTTGTGCGATGTTGCCTTTTAAGATTGCTAAGCCACCATCTTTGGTGTAAGCATGCTCAACGCTTCTGATGCAACCATTTTGTCTATCGCTGTCGAGCTCTTTATAACGTGCATTTTGCGACCCCATAACCAGATTACGCTTGTTGCCAGGAGCAGAAGAATAAATATCAAGTGCTTCATCATCGGGCACTTCTTTTGTAATATCATATTTATTGATAGCTTCGGCAAGTGTGAGGCCATCGGCTCTGTAAACCGAAGTATCGAGCAAGCCTGCATCAGCAAGTTCTTTTAAGATACCCATTATTCCTCCAGCACGGTTAACATCCTGAATGTGATAATCTTTTGAATTTGGAGCGACTTTACACACGCACG
>DUUR01000205.1 GCA_012841425.1 Bacteroidales bacterium
CCTTCCTTATGGGAACAGCTATAGCATAAACAAATTGTCGCACTTGGCTTAATTCGTAGCTATAGAGGTAGGATTAATTGCTAACAGAAAAGGTTGGAGTTACTAACCATAGAAGTTGGTTTAATGTCGACTAAAGATTTATAAGGGGTATATTTTATGAATATATCCCTTAATGTATTCTATCAATTCCGATATCATTCATTGATGCAGGATCTTCAACTGGCTCAAGGTGAGTATCTACTGTAACAGGCTCGGTAAACATGCTAATGATGTGTTCTTCAATTTCATCTGCACAGTCGTGTCCGTGCTTAACCGTCCAATCACCCGGAACTAACAAGTGAAAGAATATGAATTTTCTTTGCCCTGCCACTCGTGTCATTAGTGAGTGATACTCTATCTGTCTGGATTTAAGAGAATCGAGATAAACTATAATTCTCTTCATATCTTCATCGGGGATAGTTGCATCCATTAATCCTTTGGCAGAGCGCTTAATAAGCTTGTAACCAGTATACATTATGTTTACTGCAACAAAAAGCGCAATGATTGGGTCTACAATATACCAACCAGTAAACTTAACTATTATAATACCCACTATTACTCCTAACGATGTCCACACATCTGTCATAAGATGTCTCCCGTCTGCTTCGAGTATCAAAGATTTTTTTTTCTTTCCGTGAGATATAAGTACTGAGCCTACTCCTAAATTTACTAATGAAGCAATAAAGGATAATATTAGTCCTAGATCAACATTCTCTATAGAGACAGGATTAAAAATTCGAGGTATGGCACTTCTGATTATACTAAATGCCGCAATTATAATGAGCGCGCCTTCAGCTGCACTAGAGAAATACTCTGCTTTGCTGTGACCATACATATGTTTCTTATCGGCTGGTTTCTGTGAAATAATGAGCATCAACAAGGCAAAGATTGCTGCAAAAAGATTCACAAAAGACTCAAGAGCATCAGACATAAAACCCACTGAACCCGTTATATAATAGGCATATGACTTTAATACAATTGTAACAATTGCAGCACTTATAGACAAGTACAGAAAATATTGCAACGGGGATTTTCTCATTTTATCCTAACAATAAACATTTTTTATTTTATCCTGATAACACATTAAAATAATAATTGGACTACTAAAGTACAAAAAAAAAGGTATTCATTAAGCACTCGGGTTAAAAACCGTTAAACGCTGCTTCTGATGAGATAATAAATAAATCGTCGAAGATATTTGTGTATCAATCTGCTTCTGAGAGTAATCCTTTTTCATTATCTTTGTATGAATAATATAGGCAATTGCCACATCGCCTTATTTTATATTTCAAAATATAAGTATAAGGAACTATTTCGTTAAGCTAAATGAGAAGAATACAAGCTTAATTGTATTATGCCACAGCGAGAAATAGTCTAACTTGTGTGAACTATTTCGTTAAGCAAATAGGCAGAAGATAAGCTTGATTGTATTATGCCATAGCGAGAAATAGTCTAACCTTTGTGAACAAATAACTAGAAAGTGAATATAATAGTATTAATAGAATATGTTTGAAAATTTAAGTGATAGACTCGAACGGTCGTTTAAGATATTAAAAGGTCAGGGAAAGATAACCGAGATTAATGTTGCTGAAACTTTAAAGGAAGTTCGTCGTGCACTTCTTGATGCCGACGTAAATTATAAGACTGCTAAGGAATTTACCGAAACTGTTAAAGAAAAAGCTCTTGGACAGGATGTGCTTAATGCAGTGAAGCCTGAACAGCTGATGGTTAAAATAGTCCATGATGAACTGGCTCTTTTGATGGGGGGAACTGCAGAAGACATTAATATAAAAGGCAATCCTGCAGTTATCTTAATGTCGGGTCTTCAAGGTTCGGGTAAAACCACCTTCTCGGGTAAGTTGGCAAATATGATCAAGAGCAAAAGGGGCAAAAATCCTTTGCTAGTGGCTGCCGACGTTTATCGTCCTGCCGCAATTGAACAGTTGAAGGTGCTTGGCGAACAGATTGGTGTTCCTGTTTATTTTGAAGAGGACAACAAGAATCCAGTAAGGATTGCAAAAAATGCAATTGAACATGCTCGTCAGCACGGTAGAGATTTGGTTATTATTGACACTGCTGGTCGATTAGCCATTGATGAGGAGATGATGGCTGAGATTGAAGCTATTAAAAAAGCTGTAAATCCTCAAGAGATTCTTTTTGTGGTGGATGCGATGACTGGGCAGGACGCTGTAAATACCGCTAAGGAGTTTAATGAGCGCCTTAATTTCAATGGTGTAGTTCTTACCAAGCTTGATGGTGACACCCGTGGTGGTGCAGCCCTGTCTATTCGTTCGGTAGTTGATAAGCCAATTAAATTTGTTGGTACTGGAGAGAAGCTCGATGCAATAGATGTGTTTCATCCCGAGCGTATGTCTGACCGTATATTGGGCATGGGTGACGTGGTTACACTTGTTGAAAAAGCTCAAGAACAATATGACGAAGAGGAAGCAAGACGTCTTCAGAAAAAGATTGCTAAGAATCAATTCGACTTCAACGACTTCATAACTCAAATACAGCAGATCAAGAAAATGGGTAATCTAAAGGACCTCGCATCTATGATACCTGGTGTGGGCAAACAGATTAAAGATCTGGATTTTGATGATGATGCTTTTAAAGGTATTGAAGCAATTATACATTCAATGACACCACAAGAACGCACTAACCCAGAGATATTAAATGGGAGTCGCCGAGCCCGAATTGCAAGAGGTAGCGGAACCGATGTTCAGGAGGTAAACAAACTTATTAAGCAGTTTGATGAAACTCGCAAAATGATGCGTAAAATGACCACCGGAGGGGGTAAACAGGCCATGAAAAACTTAAGAAGTAAAAGAAGATAATTGAGTTTTGTAAAAGTAACTTCAAATTAATTTTTACAACATGAGGTTGAATAACTTCAGGATAAAAGAATCGCCAATTAATTACTAAATTATGCAATTGATAGATGGGAAAGTAGTTGCGGCAAAAATAAAGGAAGAGATTGCCGCTGAGGTTGAAATCATTAAAGGTTCGGGAGGTAAAGCACCTCATCTAGCTGCTGTACTTGTTGGGCACGACGGTGGAAGTGAAACATATGTAGCCAACAAAGTAAAAGCTTGTGAACTAGTAGGCTTCAAATCCTCTCTAATCAGATATGAAAATGATGTTACCGAGGAGGAACTACTTACTTGTGTTAACAGACTTAATAATGATAAAGACATAGATGGCTTCATTGTACAGCTACCATTACCCCCACACATATCTGAGACAAAAATTACAGAGGCAATTGACTATCGCAAGGATGTGGACGGTTTTCATCCCGTAAACGTAGGCAGGATGTCTCTGGGCATGCCTTGTTTCCTTTCAGCTACTCCATCGGGAATTGTAGAGCTACTTAAAAGATATGACATTGAAACTAAAGGTAAGCATTGCGTTGTTTTAGGAAGAAGTAATATAGTAGGCAAACCCGTATCAATGTTAATGCTTCAAAAAGCTAACCCAGGCGATTGCACAGTTACAATTTGCCATAG
>DUUR01000206.1 GCA_012841425.1 Bacteroidales bacterium
ATTTAGATTGTAATGATTTTATACCAAAAGAACCGAATGCCAGCTCGTTTCCACGTCCGGCATTGCCTTTCATGCGACCTTTTTGCTGTCTTCTAAATTTTGTTTTCTTAGGTTGTAACATCTCTATATCCTATTAAGCTTTTTTTATATTTCTTCTGCCGCCACCGCCACTGCGTTTGCCACCGCGTCCAGAATCCTGACGATTACCTCTGCGACCACCACCTTGTGTACGATTGTCCTTTGAAGTTGAGAATGAAGGAGCAAGATCCTTCTTTCCATAAACCTCACCGCGACAAATCCAAACTTTTACTCCAATTAAACCTACTTTGGTAAGAGCCTCACCAAGTGCATAATCAATGTCGGCACGGAAGGTGTGTAGAGGTGTTCTACCCTCTTTATACATTTCCGAACGAGCCATCTCTGCACCGTTTAATCTTCCTGAAACTTGAATTTTAATACCTTCAGCACCCATTCTCATAGTTGAAGCAATAGCCATCTTAACAGCTCTACGGTAAGCAATTTTACCTTCAATTTGTTTAGCAACGTTGTTTGCAACAATTACTGCATCCAACTCAGGTTTTTTGATTTCATATATGTTAATCTGGATGTCTTTATCAGTAATCTTCATCAGCTCTTCCTTGAGCTTGTCTACTTCCTGACCACCTTTCCCAATAATAATACCAGGGCGGGCTGTACAGATAGTAATTGTCACCAATTTCAATGTTCTCTCGATGACAATGCGCGATACACTTGCATTAGAAAGACGGGCATTCAGATAGGTTCTGATTTTGTTATCTTCTAACAAAATATCGCCATAGTCATTTCCTCCATACCAGTTAGAGTCCCATCCTTTGACGATTCCCAAACGATTTGCTATCGGATTTACTTTTTGTCCCATCTTGCTTAATTTTGTTCTTTATCTTCTTTGTTAATAGTATCTACCACTATAGTTACATGGTTAGAACGTTTGCGGATTCTGTGTCCACGTCCTTGTGGTGCAGTACGTAATCTCTTTAAAGTTGTACCCTCATCCACAGATATTGTCTTAATATATAGTTCGCCTGTCTCTGCCTTACGATCGTTCTTTTGCTCCCAGTTAGATATAGCTGACATAAGCAACTTTTCTACTTTGGCTGACGCTTCCTTGTTGGAAAACTTTAATACACCTAATGCTTTAAAGGCTTCCATACCACGTACCATATCTGCAACATAGCGCATCTTACGCGGCGAAGACGGAACATTTCTCAACACGGCTAAAGAGACCTCTTTACGGGCTTCTTTTCTTTTCTCGGCTGATATTCTTTTTCTAGCACTCATCTCTTTTTCTGTTTATCTTTATTTCTTTCTGTTGCCAGCGTGACCGCGGAACGTACGTGTTACAGCAAATTCTCCCAACTTGTGTCCTACCATATTTTCTGTTACATATACAGGAATAAATTTATTACCGTTATGAACTGCAATAGTATGTCCAACAAAATCGGGTGATATCATAGAGGCGCGCGCCCATGTCTTAATAACGGTTTTCTTACCACTATCATTCATTGCGT
Organism: Bacteroidales bacterium; assembly: GCA_012841425.1. Lineage (GTDB taxonomy): Bacteria > Bacteroidota > Bacteroidia > Bacteroidales > Dysgonomonadaceae > Proteiniphilum. Next base: position 1,548 of record DUUR01000206.1, read on the forward strand.
GTACCTTCTTCTCTAAATTCAGGTTGATATACGGACCTTTTTTTAATGATCTGCTCATAGTTTTTTCTAATTAATCAGTTACTTTTTCTTCCTCTTTTCAACTATATACTTAGAGGAGTGCTTTTTAGGAGCTCTTGTTTTCAAGCCCTTAGAGTATAAGCCAGTGGCTGATCTTGGGTGACCACCTGAAGCACGTCCTTCTCCACCACCCATCGGGTGATCAACTGGGTTCTTAACAACCCCGCGAGTATTTGGACGACGACCAAGCCAACGCGAACGACCGGCTTTTCCTGAGTGCTCTAGAGCATGGTCCGAATTACCAACACTACCTATTGTAGCCTTACATGCAGAAATAATCTTACGAACTTCGCCAGAAGGCATTTTTATAATAGCATACTTCTCCTCACGAGAAACAAGCTGACCAAATGTTCCGGCAGAGCGTGCCATCTTTGCACCTTGCCCTGGACGCAGTTCAATGTTATGAACTATTGTGCCAATTGGAATTACCGACAAGGGCAATGCATTTCCTACTTCTGGAGAAGCTTTGTCCCCCGACATCACTGTGGCTCCTACCTTAAGGCCGTTTGGAGCTAAAATATAGGCCTTAGCACCATCTGCATAATAAAGAAGTGCAATCCTTGCCGAGCGGTTTGGATCGTACTCTATACTTTTAACAACGGCTGGTATACCATCTTTTGTTCTCTTAAAATCGATAAATCTGAAGCGTCTTTTGTGACCACCACCAACATTTTTCACGGTCATTTTACCGCGACTGTTGCGACCACCTGTAACGCCTTTACCGACAACAAGAGATTTCTCCGGTACACTTGCAGTGATATTTTCAAATGAACCGATAATCCTGTGTCTTTGCCCCGGTGTTGTGGGCTTTAATTTACGTATTGCCATTTCTTATTAAATATTGCTAAATAAATCGATTGTCTCACCTTTTTTTAAGGTAACAATTGCTTTCTTGTACGATGATGTACGACCAGTTACAACACCTGATTTAGTAAATCGGCTTCTCTCCTTACCATCATACTTCATTGTGTTAACGCTCTCAACATGTACGTTATATAGCGTTTCAACAGCTTTCTTTATTTCCACCTTATTAGCAGAAGGAACCACGATGAATCCGTAACGATTTTCAAACTTTTCAGATATCGCAGTTTGCTTTTCAGTGAATATTGGTTTTACTATTACACTCATATTGTTTCTCCTTGCACTTTAAAGTGGTTGTTAATTGCAGCTATAGAAGACTCAGTAATCACTAGACCTGTGCAGTCCATGATTTTGTAAGTATTTATATCTGAAGCTGTTACTACATTAACTCTATCTAAATTTCGAGCCGACAAATATACGTTTTTATTTTGACCTGGCAATACGAAAAGTAGCTTTTTATCAGTCAGTTGCAGATTTTTTGTAAGCTCCACCAAACCCTTAGTTTTTGGTGTATCAAAATCAAAATCTTCAACTATTACAATAGCACTATTTTTAGCTTTTAAAGCAAGAGCCGACTTACGTGCCAATACTTTAGTTTTCTTGTTTAGCTTGAAGCCATAATCTCTTGGTCTGGGACCAAAAGCACGACCTCCACCTACCAATAGGGGCGATTTAATATCACCACGACGTGCACCGCCACCACCTTTCTGACGAATCAGCTTACGTGTACTACCGGTAATTTCATTTCTTTCTTTTGTCTTATGTGTACCCTGACGTTGGTTAGCCAGATACTGCTTCACATCTAACCAGATAACATGCTCATTAGGCTCAATCCCGAAAATGGAATCATCGAGTGTCACCTTTTTGTCTGTCACCTCTCCTTTGATATTATATACTGCTAATTCCATTTTATTTCTCA
>DUUR01000207.1 GCA_012841425.1 Bacteroidales bacterium
TGAGCTACAGAAATACTTTAGAGACAGAGCAAAAGTTACATCCAGCGCTCGTGCAACTGGTATAAATGAGAATAAAGATATAGCAGCAAATAGTAAAGATCTTGAATTTATTCAATCTATAAATAGCTTTATCGAGAAGCATTTGGGCAACAAAGATTTTGTTATCGAGGATATTGCCAATGAGGTTGGTATGAGTAGATCTGTATTCTTTAAAAAACTTAAAGGTTTAACAGGTTTGGCACCTATAGAATATGTTCGAGATATATCGTTACAGCATGCTGCTGAAATATTAGAAAAAAGTGATTATACTGTAAAAGAGGTTGCATTTATGGTTGGTATTAATGATGCCAAATATTTTAGTAAATGCTTCAAGAAGAAGTATAATATAACACCAAGCGAATATAGATTACAGTAATATTAAAATATATATATACTATGAAAAGTTTTATTCATGAAGACTTCCTATTACAGTCTGATGCGGCCAAAGAGCTGTATCATGGACATTCAGAGGCGCAACCAATTATTGACTACCATTGTCATCTAAACCCCGAGTATATTGCAAGAGATCACTCTTTCGATAACTTAGGTCAGATATGGCTCGAAGGTGATCACTATAAATGGCGGGCAATGCGAACTAATGGCATTGAAGAGAAATATTGTACAGGTAGTGATATTTCGGACTGGGAAAAATATGTGAAGTGGACAGAGACCGTCCCTTTCACTATGCGTAATCCTTTGTATCATTGGACTCATCTTGAGCTGAAAAGAGCTTTTGGTGTGGATAAGATTCTTAATCCCGAATCAGCTAAAGAAATTTATGAAGTTTGCACAGAGATGCTTCGTACACCCGAGTTTTCGGCACGTGGATTAATGAAAAAGTTTAATGTACGTGTTGTTTGTACGACTGATGATCCTGCCGATAGTCTTGAGCATCACATCTCGTTAAAGGAAGAAGGCTTTGATATTAAGGTGCTTCCTACATGGCGCCCCGATAAGGCTATGGCAGTCGAAAACTCACAAGAGTATCGTAAGTATCTCGAGAAGCTGTCTGAGGCATCAGGAGTCACCATTAGCAAATTTAGTGACCTTATTGAAGCACTACGTAATCGTCACGACTACTTTGCGTCTGTTGGCTGTAAGCTTTCTGATCACGGTATAGAGGAGTTTTACGCAGAGGCATATACTCAATCTGAAATTGAAAGAATATTCAATAAAGTGTATGGAGGTTTTGAGCTCTCGAAGGATGAGGTGTTGAAGTTTAAATCGGCCATGCTTTATGAAGGTGCTATTATGGACTGGGAAAAAGGGTGGACGCAACAGTTTCACTATGGTGCAATTCGTAATAATAATACTCGTCTGTTTAATAAACTGGGACCAGATACAGGGTTCGATTCAATTGGTGATTTTAATACCGCCAAAGCAATGAGTCGCTTCTTCGATCAACTCGACAAAGATAATAGGTTGGCAAAAACAATAATATACAACCTTAATCCCAAAGATAATGACCTTATAGCTACCATGATTGGTAACTTTCAGGATGGGTCGGTAGCTGGAAAAATGCAGTTTGGCTCAGGATGGTGGTTTTTAGATCAAAAAACAGGTATGGAAGCACAGTTAAACTCTCTATCTAATCTAGGATTATTGAGCAGGTTTGTGGGTATGCTAACCGACTCACGCAGCTTTCTTTCTTATCCACGACACGAATATTTCCGTCGTATTCTCTGTAATCTCATTGGAGATGATATCGAGAAGGGACTACTCCCAGCGTCAGAAATGGATTTTCTTGGAAAAATGGTTGAGGATATTTCATATCACAATGCGAAGAATTTTTTTAATTTTTAAAATTATATATAATGAAACTAGGTAAGTATAGTATTGGAGTGGGTGATCGTTTCACTCTTCAGGGAAAAGCACAGCTTAGTGCAATAATGAAAGCAAATGAAAAAGGATTAGAAATAACTCCAGTTTGGAACAAATCAAACAGAGAGCATATTTATGTTGGTACAGTTCCAGCCGATACACGTAACGAAGCAGATGAGGCAGTTAAAGCGCTTAACTATAAAGGAGCTTATTTTGTAGATGCAGATCACATTAATTTGGATACTGTTTCTAAATATGTCGAGATGTCAGACTTCTTCACGCTAGATGTTGCCTCTTTTATAGGTAAGGAAAGTAAAAAGGAAGATGTTGATGCGTTTGTTGCATCATGCAAGAAATATATGGGTCAATTGCAGATTCCAGGAATAGAATCACCATTAAATATTACAGATGAACTGCTACATGATGTGGCCGGTAAGTTCTTAGCCGCTACACAACAAGCCTACGAGATTTATTCATATCTGAAAAAAGAGAAAGGTGAAGGCAATTTTATAACCGAGGTTTCAATGGACGAAGTTGAGTCACCACAAACGCCCATAGAAATGCTCTTTATCTTAAAGATGTTGGCAGATAAAGGTGTACCCGTACAGACAATTGCACCAAAATTTACTGGCAGATTTAATAAGGGTGTGGATTACGTTGGCGATCTTGATCAATTTGCCAAGGAGTTTGAGGAGGATGTACTTGTTATAGACTATGCAGTTAAAGAATTTGGCTTACCCCAAGATCTTAAACTTAGTGTTCACTCAGGAAGCGATAAGTTTTCAATTTATCCAATAATGGCAAATGTAATAGCTAAACACGATAAGGGCTTGCATATAAAAACAGCTGGTACTACATGGCTTGAAGAGGTAATTGGATTAGCAGTTGCAGGTGGAGATGGACTTAGTCTGGCAAAGAAAATATATGAGAATTCATATAATAGACGTGATGAACTTTGTGCACCATATGCCGATGTTATAGATATAGATCCTGCTCAACTTCCCTCAATTGAAGAAGTCAATGGTTGGTCGAGTGAGAAATATGCTAATACACTACGTCATATTCCTAACCATCCCGATTATAATTCAAACTTCCGCCAACTCATACATGTTGCTTATGCAGTAGCTGCTAAGTTGGGCGATGAATATACCGATCTATTGACTAAGCATGCCGAAGTAGTTGGATCGTGTGTTGAAGAAAACATTTATGACAGACATTTAAAAAGATTGTTTAATCTTTAGAAACTGACGATTTCAGTCTAAATAATAAATCTTAAAAAAACGACTAGGAGTATGTCTCTTAATCGTTTTTTTATTGTTAAGTCGCTAATTATCACATCATATATATATCTATTGAGTTTCAGGACTAGACACATTAAGTTCCCACTAAGTCTGTACTAACTCCTTACCAAGTCCCTATTAACACTGTACTAA
>DUUR01000002.1 GCA_012841425.1 Bacteroidales bacterium
ACGAGGTGATGACGAAAAACAGGCTACGGAAACCAAGACAAAAGGAGTTGTTGGCCACACTGGAAGCAGTACGCCAATTGCGCCCAATCCAAGAAATATAAAACCAAAACATGTGAGCACAACTGTTCTCAAATACAAATAATCACCACACTTTTCCTAGTAGAACATAGTATTTATAATATGTACCCGTGAAAGCTATTTTTTAAACAGATGAATTTACGGTTTGCAAATAATTTGCGAGTTAAATACAAAGTATTAAGCATTTTGCGGCGTTACATATTTTTCGTTCCACTGCACAATATTTGTGATAGACAGGGGCAAATACAGCTGGTATTGGTATGAGTTCTAAAAAGGTATCACATATTTAGCTGTTTTTTCCGATATATATGATGTTAATATTGATAAAAACCCACCTGTTGTCACACAATAGAACAAGAAGTTATACAGTATTATAATTCAAACGGAGGTTATCAGATGGCAAATGCAATTTTTCAAGCAAAAACCACTCTTGTAGATGGACTTACTGTTCAATGCACTGCGAGGCAATTTACAATTACCCTGGATGAGCCCCCCGATTTAGGCGGAAAAGACCAAGGTATGAACCCGGTCGAATGCCTTCTTACTGCACTGGGGGCTTGCAAATGCATTGTTGCCCGTGCATTTGCAAAAAAGCAGGGTATCCGTCTAAAATCTGTGCGTATCGAATTAGATGGTGTTCTTGATCCAGATGGCTTTTTAGGTCTCAACAAGGATGCGAAAATTGGTTTTTCAAAAATCACCACCAAGTACTTCATAAGCGCTGACAACACTAAAGAAGAGGTTGAACAGTATATCCATTTTGTTGAGCGAAACTGCCCTGTAAAGGACACTATTGCAAACACACCTGCCTTCGAGACAGAACTGACTCTTGAATAATTCAGATGGTGTTATTCCGTATGTGAATCGAATTACAATATGCAATGAAATTGTTTTCTCTAATACTTAAGGCTTTACAGAGCATAAAAGCAATACCGCAGAAAGATATATTTTATCAATCTGCGGTATCAGTTTTGTGTAATGTACTGCTGGTTGATACAATTCACCACCTTTAATGATTATAGGTGCGTTAATCAGCTTTATGCTATTAGGGCGAACCACTTCCGACTACCTAATTGTTGATACGTTGATGCTCGGTGCCTGTGGTATTTTTGATCTGTTTTGGTGGAGCATCCTTGGAGAAATGCTGGATTACACCAATAACCCTGCACAACCATTTGGCATAGGACTTTCCGCCAATGTGTTCGGTGTGTTTTTTGGAGGTGTCACAGGAATGGCTGTAACATCTATCGGACTTCCCAATGCGGAGGTGGCGGTGATTGCCCTTACGGTAGTATGCGTTACACTATTCATGCTACCATCTCTGAATCGTCAGCTTGTTCTGCTTTTGAAAAGTCATGCCTACCTTGCCACCTATGACAACATGAATCTATCACAGCAAACAGACATTATCCAGCAGATCAAAACTCTTGATCCGCTGACCGCCAGGGAGCAAGAAGTATTGCAACTGATCCTTTCGGGTAAGTCCAACCGTGAAATTGCCCAAGCTTTGTTTATCAGCGAAAATACTGTAAAAACACATGCAAGAAACATTTATTCAAAATACGATGTAAGCAGTCGTGCTGAGCTCATCAGTACTCTACTTAAAAACCATATCGAATAGTACATAAAGTCTTCTAACCACAGGTTTATCCCGCCTCTCATACTAAAGTATGAGAGGCTTTTTTCTATTAATTCATCACTTCGGACGATGCTTTTCCATACTTTGTTCTTTAAAATCTATATTGAAAGCTTTAGCAATGCAACCTTAATATATATTAGCTGTACAATATATATTGATTAACTCACATGCATACCACAATACATGTAGAGTTACTGCATGGAATGACTGAAAAGCAGGTAGCACTAGATACTGCACAGAAGATATTGCATGAAACTGGCATAAAGGCAGACATCATTGATTGGTAATGCAAAAAAGTGCAAAATTGTTAAGAAAGATGCTTGGTAATATTTCCCGGTCATTAGCTGGGAATGAAATAATATATTTTACAATAAATTTAACGAGGAGTGAGAATATGGGAAAATTTATCAGCGGTTATATCCGTCAGTCACTTAATGCACTGAAGAACCCTAAACAACTGATTCCCACTGTTGTACTGGGCATTTTCTGGTTAGCGC
>DUUR01000019.1 GCA_012841425.1 Bacteroidales bacterium
TTAGGTTTTTATATGACGGTCCGTACGAAGAGTTTAAAGAACAATTATTTCAAATAGGTGAAACTCCTATACCTGATTATCTTGATAGGGAAGCCGAACCAGATGACGTAGACAGATATCAAAATATCTTTGCGGCAAATGAAGGAGCAGTTGTTGTTCCTGCAGCAGGTCTACATTTTAGTCGCGAACTAATGAAACGCATGCAATTAAAAGATATTAATTATGGATATCTCACATTACATAATGGTCTAGGTGCTTATCGTATGATTGATGTCGAAGACCTTTCTAAACACAAAATGGAATCCGAACAGATTATAATAACCGATGAGCTTTGTAGCAATGTTAATGAAGCACACGACAATGGGCAAAACATCTGCGCTGTAGGTACTTCTGTTCTTCGTGCAATTGAAACAACAGTTAGCACTGATGGCCATTTAAAACCAAGAGAAGGTTGGACTAATAAATTTATTTTTCCACCTTATGATTTCACTTTAGCAAATAGTTTAATTACTAATTTCCATCTTCCTTATTCAACTTTGCTGATGATGACTTGTGCTTTTGGAGGTTACGATAAGATTATGGATATTTATGAGTTAGCTATAAAAGAGGGTTACCGATTTGGTGCCTACGGTGATGCAATGTTGATTATAGATTGATATTTGTGTTGCTTATATTTATAGACTATTTTTGAAAATCTGTTTTATGAAACAGAAAAATAAATGTGAGTACTCGCTTTTTCTCGCTATGGGTTCCAACCTAGGCGAAAGAGAAATAAATATTGAAGAAGCATATCAAAGAATTGAAAAGCAGGTTGGAAGTATATCTTCTAAATCTGCTTTTTTCTATTCTGCTCCCGAAGGCTTTGACTCAAAAAACAATTTTGTAAATACAGTATGCGAAGTGAGAACTATAATGAGTATATATGAGGTGTTCTCAATTACGCAAGATATTGAATGTCAGCTTGGGAGGGTCGACAAAAGTAGTAGTCACGGATATAAAGACAGAGTAATAGATATTGACCTTATTCTAGCGGGGAAACTGATTGTAAATAGTGAAAATCTAATTGTTCCACATCCTAAATTTCATCAACGAAATTTTGTTTTGATCCCTTTATGTGAAATTGCACCAGAAATAATTCATCCTATTTTTGGTAAGACAATTAAAGAGCTAAAGTCTGAATATGATCAACTTCTAGATAAACAGAATAATTTGAGCACAGAAGTCTGAATATGATCAACTTATAAATAAACAGAATAATTTGAGCACAGAAGTATGTGTGCGGCCAAATTTTTAAATAGTAAGACAATTAGTTAACTTAAATGTACATACAATCTACTTTTAGAACAGAAAAAACAAACTGAAAATATATTCAAGTGTAAATCTTAAAATATTGAGTGATAAAATCAAAGAATATTAGCATATTTGTGATATAAAAACTGTAGTCAATAAAATCTCATATAATGGCTCTATTTAGTAAAAGCTATGACAATTTTTTAGGATATGCTCTTAGTGGTGGTGGTGCTAAGGGTTTTGCCCATCTAGGATCTTTAAAAGTGTTAGAGAAATGTGGGCTAAAACCAGATGTCATTGCAGGCACCAGTGCGGGGTCGATTGTAGGTGTATTATATGCCGATGGGTATCATCCTGAGGAAATAGTGGAATTATTCAAGAAAAGAGAATTCAAAGACTTTTTAGAGTTTTCAATTTCTAAAGCCGGTTTGTTAAAAAGTAGTAGGCTTCACGATTTTCTAAAGAATAATCTCAGGGCCAAATGTTTTGAAGAATTGAAAACTCCCCTTTACGTTATTGCTACAGACTGGAATAAAGCACGCACCGTAGCTTTTTCTAAAGGTGATAATTTAATTGATGCAGTTGTTGCATCATGCTCAGTTCCAGTAATTTTTAGTCCTCAGTATATCCAAGGCGATCCTTATGTTGATGGAGGATTGTTGAAAAATTTCCCTGTTTCTGTAATTAGAAAAAAATGCAGATATGTTATAGGTGTAAATGTAGCCGCAATGGTACCACCTGCCGAAAAAATTAGTATTAGAAACGTAATAGAAAGGAGCTTTAACTTAATGTCTAATTCAAACACTATTATAGATAAAAATCTATGCGATATTTTAGTTGAAGTAAAAGGAATTGAGAGATACAAGATGTTTGATCTTAACAATATGGATACTATATCAGAAATAGGTTATCATCAAACTGTTATAAAGATGAGTCAAAAAGACTCTTGGAGAATAGTGGAAAAATGCCATAAACACTATAAACGCATCGAACAATTTCAACAAAAGTTGGAAAATTTAAGAAAAAAAATTAATTATTCATCTGAAACCAATATGCTATGAAAGAAAAAATATTTATTTACCAGCTCTTACCCAGATTGTTTGGTAACAAATCTGAAGCAAATATAAAAAATGGTTCTATACAAGAAAATGGCTCTGGTAAGTTTAATGATATTACATCTGACTTATTAGAAAAACTAAATAAAAGTGGTTATACACATATTTGGTATATAGGTGTCATTGCGCATGCATCAACTACTGATTATACTTCTTATGGAATACCACAAGAATATCCTGAGATTATAAAAGGCAAAGCTGGTTCACCGTATGCCATTCGAGATTACTATGATGTAGACCCAGATCTTGCGGATAATATCATAAATAGGATGAGTGAGTTTGAAGAGTTGATTGCTAGAACACATAAAGCTGGTTTAAAAGCAATAATTGATAATGTACCCAATCATGTTGCAAGAAATTATAAATCAACAAACAAACCAGCGACTGTGAAAGATTTTGGAGAAGACGATGATAACATGAAGTCTTTTTCATCTCAAAATAATTATTATTACCTCCCAGATCAACGTCTTGATATTCAGCTCTCTCTAGATAAGAAAGAAAGTTTTAATTATACTGAATTTCCAGCCAAGGTTACAGGAAACGACTGTTTTACGAACAAACCCACTCAATATGATTGGTATGAAACTGTAAAATTAAACTATGGTATCGATTATCAAAATGCATTAACATCACACTTTAACCCAATCCCCGACACATGGACGAAGATGAAAGATATCTTACTTTTTTGGGCCGATAAAAAAGTGGATGGTTTTAGATGTGATATGGCAGAAATGGTGCCAATAGAGTTTTGGAAATGGAGTATTCCACAGATCAAAGCAAAATATCCTGAAATAATATTTATTGCCGAAATTTATAATCCTTCACAGTATCGTAATTTTATCGACAAAAATTGTTTCGACTATTTATACGATAAAGTAGGCCTATATGATGTATTACGCGATGTATCTTGTGGTTACCGACCCTCATCAGATATCTCATTTACTTTAAATAATGTTGGAGATATACAGGATAAGATGCTCAATTTTATGGAAAATCATGATGAGCAAAGGATAGCGTCAGATTATTTTTTAAGAGATGGATTAAAAGGCAAAGCTGCTATGATTACTACATGCTGTATAAATAAAAACCCAGTCATGATATATTCAGGGCAGGAGTTTGGAGAAAAGGGGATGGATGAAGAGGGTTTTAGTGGAAAGAATGGTAGAACTACAATTTTTGATTACTGGTCTGTAGATACCTTAAGAAGATGGAACAACGAAGGAGGTTGGAACTACGAGCTACTTACAAGCGAAGAGAAGCAATTGAGCTTGTTTTATTCTAAACTTATTACTTTATGTAATCAAGAAAAGTCAATATCCCAAGGATTGTTTTATGATCTGATGCAGGCTAACTATGATAATCAAAACTTTGATTCTACCCGCCTGTTTGCTTTTCTTCGCGGTTCTGCAGATGATATATTATTAGTTATTGTAAACTTCGATAGATTAGATAAAGAGTGCTCAGTATATATCCCAAAGCATGCATATACATTTCTAAATAAAGAAGTTAGTGGCAAAGGAAAATTAACACCTTTATTAGAGAACGGTAAGGAAATAGCTTTCACAGAAAATCAATTAATTAATATAAAGGTCGGTGCACATTCTGGAAATATATTTAGAATAAACTTTACCTGATTAAGTTAAGGATAGGCTTACAATACTTAAGATATTATATAGTTTTAATAACGAGAAATATTATTTATTGAAACTAAGTTTTTGTACTTTTGCTCTATCAAACAAAAACTTATTAAGAATATTATAAAGCAGAAATATAAATTGCTGGTTATCAAAAAAAATAAAAAGAATGCAGGAAAGACCCTTTAAAATATTTTCAGGTAGCAAATCACGTTATTTTGCTGAAAAAGTATGTAATAGCCTTGATTGTGAGTTAGGCAATATGATAATTGAACATTTTGCTGACGGAGAGTTTTCCGTTTCTTACGAAGAATCTATTCGCGGAAAGCAGGTGTTTCTTATTCAATCTACTTTCCCGAATTCAGATAACTTAATGGAATTATTACTGATGGTTGACGCAGCAAAACGTGCTTCTGCAAAATCAATTGTTGCTGTTATCCCATATTTTGGATGGGCTCGCCAAGATAGGAAAGACAAACCTCGTGTAAGTATAGGTGCTAAATTGATTGCAGATATGCTTTCTGCAGCTGGAATAAACCGACTTATTACAATGGATTTGCATGCCGACCAAATCCAAGGATTCTTTGATGTGCCTGTTGATCACTTATATGCATCTGCAGTGTTTTTGGAGTATATCAAACAACTCGACACCGGAAATATGGTAATTGCCACTCCAGATGTAGGTGGTACAAAACGTGCGAGTGCATATTCTAAGTTTATAGGAAGTCCAATGGTTATATGTTATAAAA
>DUUR01000020.1 GCA_012841425.1 Bacteroidales bacterium
TTCTTTTGTGGCTCAGAGTCATTTTTCTTTAGTACTGTAACTGTTTCGTTACGGGAAGGATCTGCATAAATATCGTCCCATTCCTGAGCAAATATAAGCAGAGGCATAGTGACCAATAAAACCGTAAGTAGTAATTTTTTAGTTTTCATAGTCTCTCCCTTTCTTTATGTTGTTTTTAATATTTTATTTACCTATAAGTCAGACTATCTTATCAATAAATAGTTTAATCCATTCGAATTATATAGATTATGATATACAAATATACAAATCAATATATAAATTATACTATTAAGATGTGTTTTGTATCAAAAAGTTGCGTGCTTTATGGTTAAAAAACATCAATCTCTAATCCATCATATGCAAAATATCTATTTTCTGGTAGCTCATTTTCAATCTCAGAATGTAGTCCCATTTCGTGGCTCATATGAGAGAAATAAGTTCTTTTTGCATTTATCTTCTCAGACAACCTCAAAGCATCATCAAGGGTTTGGTGTGAAACATGTTCTGTTCTGCGAAGGGCGCTTATAACCAAAGTATCTAACCCTCGTAGTTTAGTAAGCTGATCCTCTGGAATAGACTTAACATCAGTAAGATAAGCATAATTATATATTCTAAATCCCAGTATTGGAAGTTTATAATGCATCACTCTAATTGGTGTAATTGGAGTGCCTCCAACATAAAAATGCTCTTTTTCATTTATCCTATTAATTCTAAGGTCTGGAACACCTTTATACCTAAGTGGAGCAAAACAATATGGCATACGCTCTCTAACAGCGTGCTCTAGATGGCGCTCCATATATAGTTCAACAGAACCAAATTTAGAAAATGGTCGCAAATCATCAATTCCCCCCACATGATCGTAATGCTCATGTGTAAAAAGTATACCATCAATTTTCACAAAAGGAATATTCATCACCTGTTGTCTAAAATCGGGTGAACAATCTATTAATAATACTTTGCCATCCACCTCAATTCTTACAGATGCTCTTAATCGTTTATCTCTTAAATCATCGGAAATGCAAACCTTGCATTTGCAACCAATTTGGGGCACTCCAGTAGATGTACCGGTTCCAAGAAATTGTACTTTCATATCTACTACTATTAAAAAAGCTGTCTCATTAAGTATAACGGACAGCTTTTACACCCTTATTAAATAAGGAGTATTTTTACACAACTTGGTTTAACAAATTAGTATTCTCTTTCCAAAATCCAAAGATCGTTGAAAGGAACCCCGTAATTTCTTCTTAGGAAGTCAGTATCACCTTTAGCTGAATAAGTCCTGTATATATCTTCACGTTTTGCAGCAGCTTGGTTTTTATCATCATAGCTAGCAACAATTACTCTATACATACCTTGTTCATTCTCGGCAAGGATTACCTGATGACCTTCGTTTTCCATACGACCCTTAAGTGATTCAGCATTTATTTTTACACTTAGCGATGCTATAACCACATTAAATCTCTTTAATCCAGCAGCATCCGTTGCATAAACTGGCTCTACTTTTTCTTTTCTAACCGATACCTCTACCGGTGGAAGTGGGCTGGCATCTTTAATCACAGTTGTAGGTTGTGAAGCAGATTGTTGAAGCTCTCTCTCTTTAGCTGCTTCGTATACTTGTTTATAAGCACTCTGTTTAGGTTTACACGAAGCACCTAAAACTAGCAGTCCAGCTAAAATCAATGCGAAATGGAATCTTTTCATCTGTGTTAATTGTTTATTATTGTTCCTAATAATCAAAATTAATATATAGTTAATGCAAAGATAACAAAGAAGGCTATCATTGTATTGCTATAGGTGTGAAAATAAATTAAATATTACTCTTCAGGCGTAGCAAGTTGAAGCCTTATAGGTCTAGGTGTAAGCTCCTTTTTTTCACCAGCAGCTAATGTATCAGTAAAAATAGTATCCCTAAACATACTCTCGGGGTGAGCCATAATATGAATTTGCCAAACACCCTCCTCTAACCCAATGAATTTAAACATACCGTCTGGTTCAGGAATTGTAAACAAAACTGTTTCTTCTTTTACAATAGCTATATTAGGATTAGCTTCTATAGGTGCAACAAAACCACTTATCGAACCACCCCAATTCTCCTCGAAAGCTCTAGCAGCAGGATTTAAAAACCAATTGCCATTAGATTCGGTTACAGACAATGCTGCATTAATATCAATCATGAGGTACGTAATTACATTAGGCATAAGTTCTATCTCACTTAACTCAATTTCCAAACCATCTGCAATTTCAGATACTTTTTGTAGATGAACAAGACTATCTGTGTTTGTAATAATCCTATTATTATTTCCAAACAGAATTCTCATCTTCTCTATTTTTACATTCGATGGAAAATATTGATCAAGAAGCTGGATACTTTTCCCGTTCATCAGTTTAAGCAAATTATACTCACCACCGCTGTATTCTAATGCAATCCATTCTCCATTAGCGTTTAAAGAATCGGTTGCATATAGTGATATTTCACTAATATCTATATGCATTTCTTTAATTACCAGCGATGCTGCATCTGTAAGCTTAACACGCAAACGAGCAGCATTATCAAAAGAATCTCCTTTATCACAACCAATTAATATAATAAAAAAGACCAATAATAGATTATTACAGTTACTTTTGCGCATAATTTAAATTGAAGTTATACTATTTAGTATGGCAAAAATACATAAATATACAGTTCTAATCATCAAAACAGAATAATTAAATATATAAACAAAAGGTTTTATAAAGCTGTTATAGCTTTAATCCAAATAAAATTGATATGATGAAATCTACAAACTACATTTTTCTATTACTAATTATTGTAATCTTATCTTCCTGCAATCAGCAAAAGAGCAACAACACCAACAGTAATTTAGATAGCAACTCTAGTGAGGTAAATGTAATAAAACAGAATAACCAGGTTGCCTTAGAATTGCATGACAAACTAATGAATCATTTCAGTAGAGATTGGATGGAAAGAGAATCTGATCCAGATTTATATCCCAATTATTATGGAGGTTCGTTTATCGATAATAATGGTGTTTTTGTAATAACAGTAACTCAGAATACCGAAAATGCAAAAGAGCTTCTAAAAGAAGCCCTTGAAACCGATAATTTTAAGGTAGAATCTGTTCGTTACTCATATAAAGAGATGCTAAGAGTAATGGATAGCATAGATGAGTTTTTAGTAGATAGTTCAATTTCCAGCGATCATATAGTATTGGTCCATTTTGCAGGAGCATACCCCGATGTTATGGAAAACCGAGTAAAAGTACTGCTAACCGATATGAACCAGAATATTATAAGCTCATTTAAACGTGATGTTACTAACTCACAACTTGTAATATTTGAACAAGGAGAAATCCCTGAGCTGTATTAATTATTGAAGTTTCGGAACCAAGTTTCTATCGCCATAGGCATTATCAACCCTTGCTACATTTACCCAGAATTTATTCTCTTTTACAAATTGAAGCGGATAAGCAGCTTTGCTACGTGGGTAACTATGTGCCCATTCATCTGAAACTATCTCGTATTCGGGATGAGGAGCATTAACCAATACATTGTCCTCTAAAGTATACTCCCCTCTAGATACTTCAATAATCTCCTCATGTATCTCAATCATTGTTTCAACAAAACGGTTCAACTCATCCAAACTTTCACTTTCGGTTGGTTCAACCATAAGAGTTCCTGCTACTGGAAAAGATAAAGTAGGAGCATGATAGCCATAATCAATAAGTCTCTTTGCAATATCTGTTTCAGTTATACCCGATACATCCTTCAAACCTCTACAGTCTAAAATGAGCTCGTGCCCCACTCTACCTTGCGCACCCCTATATAGAATCCCAAAAGAGTCTTCAAGCTTTTCTACAAGATAGTTTGCACTCAATATAGCTATTTCAGTTGCTTGTTTTAGACCTTCTGCACCCATCATTCTAATGTAAGCATAGGTGATTTCCAGTACACCTGCACTACCATATGCAGCAGCCGATACCGTATTCTTGTCAGTGCTCATTGAAACTGGATGACCCGGAAGAAACGGTACAAGGTGCTCTGCAACACAGATAGGACCAACACCAGGGCCGCCCCCACCATGAGGTATTGCAAATGTTTTATGCAAATTAAGATGGCAAACATCAGCACCAATAATACCTGGATTGGTATGCCCCACCTGAGCATTCATATTTGCACCATCCATATATACCTGACCACCTGCTTCATGAATTAAGTTGCATATACTAACTATGCTAGCTTCAAAAATGCCATGCGTGGAAGGATAAGTTATCATAATTGCTGCAAGATCGTCTTTATACTTTTCAATCTTTAATTTAAGATCTTCCATATCAACATTACCCTTTGCATCTGAGGCAACAGTTACTGGTTTAAACCCAGCCTGTACAGCACTTGCCGGATTTGTACCATGTGCAGATGCTGGTATAAGAACAATTTTACGATGCCCTTCCCCCTTACTCTCAAGATAACTAGCTATAGTAATTAAACCTGCATATTCGCCATTTGCTCCCGAGTTTGGTTGAAGGCTAGTTGCACTAAAACCAGTAATCACAGCTAGCATCTCCTCCAGT
This sequence comes from Bacteroidales bacterium, assembly GCA_012841425.1. GTDB lineage: Bacteria > Bacteroidota > Bacteroidia > Bacteroidales > Dysgonomonadaceae > Proteiniphilum. The sequence goes on from DUUR01000020.1 coordinate 4,569, forward strand.
TCATCTATTATTTGTTTGTAACCTTCGGTTTGATCTGAAGGTGCAAAAGGATGTATCCTTTGTAAGTTTGCCATACCAAGAGGTAACAACTCAGAAGCTGCATTCAATTTCATAGTACACGAGCCCAATGAAATCATTGAGTGTGCAAGTGAAATATCCTTACGTTCAAGTCGCTTTATATAACGCATCAGCTCAGTTTCAGTATGATAGCTCTTAAATGTGGGATGAGTAAGGAATTCGGACTTTCTTTGTTGAAAATCTTTTAATGATATTTTCTCTTTAAGCTCTTCAATTAAAAAATCCTTAGAGCTACCAACAGTCATAGCAAAAACAGCCAACAGATCATGTAAACGCAATTTATTTGTAGTTTCATCTATACTGATACCAATCTCTCCGTTGCTAAAATATCTGAGATTAATCGACCTCAACTCGGCATTACCTCTAACATCATTAGTGCTTACTCCTTCCGGAAGTTTAAACTTTAATGTATCAAAGAAATTGTCGTTTAGTTGTTTGAAGCCCATTTTCTTAAGTTCTTCATTAATATACGATGCAATAGAGTGAATCCTACGCGCTATCTTCTTTAACCCTTCAGGACCATGATATACTCCATAAAATGATGCCATAGTGGCCAACAGGGCTTGCGCTGTACATATATTAGAAGTTGCTTTTTCACGTTTAATATGCTGCTCTCTTGTTTGCAGAGCCATTCGGTAGGCCTCTTTACCATAAGCATCTTTAGAAATACCTATAATGCGACCAGGCATATATCTTTTATATTCATCTTTAGTTGCAAAGAATGCAGCAGATGGTCCACCATAAAACATAGGAACACCAAATCTCTGGCTGCTTCCAAATGCAATATCAGCACCCCATTCTCCAGGAGGTGTAAGCAGAGTTAATGCCATCAGATCAGTTGCAACAGCAACTTTACAATCCGCTTCATTTGCCTTTTCTACAAACCCACGATAGTCTTCTACGCTACCATCACCATTTGGATATTGTATAATTGCACCAAAAAATGGCTTCTCAAACGAAATAGTTCTATAATCACCCACAACCACTTCTATGTCAACATACCTCATACGAGTTTTAAGTACAGAAAGAGTTTGAGGAAATATATTTTGATCTATAAATAGCCTTTCAACACCACTTTTTACCTGATTACGACTTCTAAGCCCATACATCATAGTGGCTGCCTCTGCAGCTGCAGTTGCCTCGTCAAGCAAAGAACTATTTGCAAGTGGAAGGGCAGTAAGATCACTTATGATGGTCTGAAAATTCAGTAAAGCTTCAAGTCTACCTTGCGAAATCTCAGCCTGATAAGGAGTGTATGAAGTATACCATACCGGGTTCTCAAAAACGTTTCTGTATATGGCAGCTGGCGTAATCGTGTCATACCATCCCATACCAATATAAGAAGCAAATATTTTGTTTTTTGAAGCTATATTTGAAATTTCCTCAGCATATTCTTGTTCCGATAAAGCACTGGGTAGAGATAAGGAATGTTTTAAACGTATATTTGAAGGAATTGTTTGGCTAATTAATTCATCGATATTAGTAAGTCCCAATGTCTCAAGCATCTTCTGCTTATCAGTCTCATCAACACCGATATGTCGGTTCTTAAATTGTTCCATTTTAATCATAGCGACTATATATTTTCCTGTTTGTTTTTAATATTATGCTTTTAATATTTGCCTACTTTAGTATACCAACAAAGGGATTGTTCTTTTTTTCATATCCAATAGTAGTAGTGGGTCCGTGACCTGGATAAACCTTTGTAGCATCAGGCAATGTAAATAACTTAGTATGAATTCCATCCACCAACTCCTCAAAGCTACCTCCTATAAGATCAGTACGCCCTATACTTCCCCTAAAAAGTACATCACCACAAAACACACAACCATTCGATTCATTATAAAAAACAATACTACCTGGTGAATGACCAGGAATATGCAATATCTTTAGAGTCTGATTACCAAAAGTGATAATATCACCCTCACGTAAACTCTTACCTATTGTAGGTTTATATTCATTATTATTATCGGGTATACCAAATAATTTCATCTGATCCTTCACACTTTCCAGTAGAGCCTCATCACCAACGTGAGACTCCATCGGCAAACCAAAATATGATGATATAGTATTTACACCAAAAAGATGATCAAAATGCAAATGAGTATTCAGCAAATGCTTTACAACCAAATCTTTGTCTAAGATATAGTTTATAAGCAAAGTGTTTTCATCAGGATAATAGCAAGAGGCATCAATTATTACACACTCGCCAGTTTCATCCGACAATACGTAACAATTAACTCCTAGTGGATTAAATTCAAATGTTTTTATTTCCATAATTAATTCAGTTTATCGGTATGTAAACCAACTTTTTAGTTTCGAAAAAAGGCTCTTTAAAATAACTTGTCAAAGGAACCTGATCTACAATTTTCTTAAATGGCTCGGTCTCAGCAGTAAGATCCCCACCCTTTAAACAGATTATTCCATTAGGGATAGAATTTGTTTGATCTTTCGAAATATTCTTTCTCGATAACTTCACAAGATCGGGTAATGGCATAACAGCACGACTAACTACAAAATGAAAAATACGTTTCTCGTTTTCAACCCTCGAGTGAACAACTTCAACATTTGTAAGTCCAATTTCCTTAGCAATATTATCTGCAACCCTTATCTTTTTTCCAATACTATCCAAAAGCAGAAACTCCACTTCAGGAAACAATATAGCCAAAGGTATACCCGGAAATCCTCCGCCCGTTCCAACATCCATCACCTTGCTTCCTGCAGAGAAACTAACATATTTTGCAATTGCAATAGAATGTAAAACATGGTGCAAATATAAATTATCAATATCTTTTCTGGATATAACATTAATTTTATCATTCCAATCGATATAAAGATCTTGCAGTTTTTCTAATTGCTTTATCTGTAATTCTGTGAGGTTCGGGAAATATGTTTCTATTATTTTCACTATAAGTTGGCAAGTTTACTAATAATTGTACCCTCTCTAAGAAGGGGGCGAATAACATTGTAAGGGAGAAATACCTCTGGAGCATCTAGCTGATATGCCGAGTATTCACCTTTATTAAATGTATAAGTTATTCCTTTATCATTAATCAAAAAGTTTTTGTTGGGAACAATCTCCCTGACACCAAAATAACCAATATCTTCAAGATCTTCTAATGTTTCTACATCGTTCTGTTCAATAAGAGCCGTAATTATCATATTTTGCATTGCATAATCATAACCAGCAATAAATATATCCCCTTCAAGTATCTGGACTCCTGTATTTAGGTTCAAAACATAATTACTGTATGACACATAAAACGAGTTTGGCTCGCCCTTGCTGTTCGACTGCTTTACCTGAAACGAAATTATATCATATTGGTTAAATGTAATTGAATCAGACAAACTCTCAAAATAAGAGTAAAACATATCATTCATAATATGCTCACTATCATGCAAGTCGATACCTGGTATAAGAGTGTTCAGATCATTCATATCAGTAACCGTACCCCTGTATGTATCAGCATCCTTAGAGTAATTATAGAAGTAGCTACTTATGTATGCATCAATAGCCTGCTTAGGTTCCATTTCTGCAAACGGACTACCAAACATACTTTTAACAAAAAACTGTTGAATATTTTTAAGATCAGTCTCTTTCTTATTTTTGGGATATACAAACTCAATCCTTATATCACAATATGGATTTTTTGAATCACCTTCAATATGATGACGTTTTGTAGTTCTAATTGTATCAAATTCAATATCATTATCAACCCTGAACTTGCTAGTCCCATTATTATTACACGATATAATTACAATTAATATCAGTAATATCAGTATAAAATTCAATCTTCCTATCAGCTTCTCCATAGAGAAATATATTAATATAGAAGTACAAATTTACACTTTTAAATCGGTATAAAAGGAATAATAATTAAAGATTTCACCAATATACTATCCCAACTCAATAAACATGCCCATCTTTCTTCACATCATCAATGCCAAGTTTTTTCTTCTCCAATAAGCCCCAAGCATAAATAATATATCCTACTACTACAGGAACTAATAGAGATACAATAGCCATAACAGAGAGAGTAAAAAAGCTAGAAGACGAGTTAAATATAGTAAGCGAGCTCTGTAAGTCATATGATGATGGATAATATGCAGTATTATTTAATCCAGCGTTAATCAACAACATCATAACTGTAACTACGGTGCCTGCACCTGCAAACCATATCCCTTTTTTATATTTAAAATCGATTGCAGACTTAATTATTCCATATAATACAGCCACAACACCTAGAAGGAAAAGAATACCAACTAAAGGCATTTTAATAAAATTATTTAGATACTTCATTTTCTCTAAAAATATATCACCTGTAACAGGATCAACTGCGTATCCTTCTGCAAATAGCGTCCAGATAAGGAATATCAAAAAGAAAACAACAAAAGGAATACCGTTATATAATACAAACCTATGCGACCTATTTTCCAGAGCATCATGATTGAGTCTATTAATAAAGAAAAGGCTTGCTAAAGTTCTAGCAAGGAAAAAGACAGCCAATCCAAGTGATAAGTTTCTAAAGTCGGCTAACAGCTCAAGACCCAAAAGAGGACTCTGCCATTGACTAATAACATTTCCTCCACCACCACCTAAAATTGCAATATTGCCCTTACCCACCGTAAATTCCGATCCCGTGAAGAAGCTAGAAACAACAACACCCAGCAAAATTGTTCCAATTAAGCCATTAAGAAATAAAAACACCCTATAAGTGCGGGCTCCAAAGATGTTACCTGGCTTCGATTGAAACTCATAAGATACAGCCTGCATTACAAAGCTAAAAAGCATAATCATCCATGCCCAATAAGCACCTCCAAAGCTGGTAGAATAGAACAACGGAAATGCTGCAAAGAATGCTCCTCCAAAAACAACTAATGTTGTAAAAGTATACTCCCACTTACGACCTAAAGTATTCACCAAAAGCTTTTTCTCATCTTCCTCACGCGAAAGAGAACCAAGCATCGATTGGCCACCCTGCACAAACATCAAGAATACTAACAATCCACCCAAAAGCGACATTATCACCCACCAATATTGTTGTAGAAATTCGTATGTAATCATTCCATTAATAATTATTCAGTTCAACATCAAAATCTAAAGGCTCAGGTCCTTTTTTTATTTGCTTAACCATTATTGTAATCATTGCTGTAAGTAATGCCGTAAAGATTATAGCAAAAATAACAAACGTTGTAATAATGTGTCCTACCGACACCCCTGAGACAGCCACATTTACTGGTAGAATATCCTGAATAGTCCACGGTTGTCTTCCCATTTCAGAAACAATCCATCCACACAGACCCGAAATATATGTAAGAGGGATACTCCAAAGTGCAATGTACAGCAGCCATTTAGTTTTATGTAAACTCTTTTTATATAAGAAGTAAATAATAACAAGAAAGAACAAAATAAAATACATTCCAATCATAACCATAATATGGAAAGTATAAAATGTAAGTGGTACATGCGGTATTATATCTTCGGCCACCTCCAGATGCCCATATCCAAAGTGGGCATAATTATCTCTTAAAATATTTTCATAATTAGCAGCGTCAGCAGAAAGAGCTGTAGCTTTTGCATTATCACCCGCCAAAACAGCCTCTTTCTCTTGTTGCTTAGTCTCTTGATAGTTGGCAAGAGCCCTGATAGCAATTTCCCCACGTTCTTTTTTCTCTTCAAA
>DUUR01000208.1 GCA_012841425.1 Bacteroidales bacterium
CAATAGAAGGTTTTAACAAACGCTTATATCCATCTACCACAGCATCTTCCACGTGGTCAGCTGCTTCAGTATCATTTATAGCATACATTGGCACAAGCTGATCCAGACACCTCTCATCATCAACCGAAATAGAAGCACGCAAGAGCCCTTCCTCTTCAGCTCTTCTAATAGCAAGCAGGCGGTGCGAAGGACACTTAGCTAGTGCCGAAGAGAAGTCGAAATAATCTTTATATTTCTCAGCCTCCTCTTCCTTCCCTTTCACAACTTTAGAAGTTATAATTGCTTCTCGAGTAAAGATATTGCGTACTTTGTTTCTAGCTTCCGCATCTTCATTCACTAACTCGGCAATAATGTCTCGTGCACCTTTTATTGCTTCATCAATATCAGCTACATCACCCTTAATAAATTCTGTAGCTTTTGTTTCTACCGATCCTCTTCTCTGACTCATTAACCACTTAGCCAAATCTTCTAAACCTTTTTTTCTTGCAATCTCAGCTCGTGTCTGTCTCTTTGGTTTAAATGGCAAATAGATGTCTTCCAACTGAGTAGAATCCCAGCATTCAATAATCTTGTTTTCTAGCTCAGTAGTTAGTTTATCCTGTTCCGATACGGACTTTATAATATATTCTTTCCGTTTCTCTAGCTCTATATATTTGTCATTAAGTTCTTTAATGTTTGTGATTTCTACTTCGTCAAGTCCTCCTGTAACCTCTTTTCTGTAGCGACTAATAAATGGAATCGTTGCTCCCTCGTTTAGAAGTTTAATTGTGCTATCAACGTTTTTGTTTGATAAATTAAGCGATTTAGAAATTAATGAAGTTATTACCGACATCTTTTTATTGAATTTATACATGATTTGAACAGATACAAAAATACAAGAAATTTCTCTATCTTTGTTTGATATGACAATTGTAAATTCTTCAACCTCGAAGGAATAGTATTATGGCAAAACTTAAATCAGCTTATTTTTGTAGTAATTGCGGTTATGAATCACCCAAATGGATGGGAAGATGCCTTGCATGTGGCGAGTGGTCTACCTTTGTAGAAGAGCTGGTACGTAAAGATGCAGCATCAAAAAAAGACGATACCCGCTCATTCACCGATGTAAGGAGCAAGCCACTTCCACTTAAAGAAATTAATGCCGGAGAAGAGCAGCGAATCGATATGATCGACGAAGAGCTTAACCGTGTTCTTGGTGGAGGGTTAGTGCCAGCATCTGTTGTCTTGCTTGGTGGAGAGCCAGGTATTGGGAAATCGACCCTAATTTTACAAACCATACTTAAGCTCAAAGATATTAATACACTTTATGTTTCGGGCGAAGAGAGTGCTCGACAACTCAAATTAAGAGCCGATCGCATAGGTATCGAAAATGATAACTGCCTACTATTATGCGAAACCAATATCGATGAAATTTACAAGAATGTCAAGGAAGTTTCACCACAACTTCTAATTGTTGATTCAATACAAACAGTTTATAGCGAAGCCCTAGAGTCATCCCCAGGCACAATATCACAAGTTAGAGAGTGTGCATCATCACTATTAAAGTATGCTAAACAGAGCGGAGTGCCAGTACTTCTTATAGGTCACATCACTAAGGATGGAAGTATTGCGGGTCCCAAAATTCTTGAGCATATAGTAGATGCAGTTATACAGTTTGAAGGTGATCAGCATTACATGTATCGCATATTAAGAAGTATAAAGAATCGATTTGGTAGCACAGCCGAGATAGGTATTTATGAAATGAACCAATCAGGATTACGAGAAGTAAGTAACCCATCAGAATTGTTGCTCACTCGCAATCGTGAGGGGCTAAGTGGCATAGGTATCTCAGCAGCAATAGAAGGCATTCGTCCTTTTCTTATCGAAACACAATCTCTTGTAAGCTCTGCTGCCTACGGAACCCCTCAGCGCTCTACAACCGGATTTGATGTAAGAAGAATGAATATGTTACTTGCCGTTCTCGAAAAGAGGGCCGGTTTTAAGTTAGCACAAAAAGATGTATTCCTTAATATTGCCGGAGGGCTCAAGGTTAACGATCCTGGGATGGACCTCTCTGTGATAAGTGCAGTTCTGTCTTCAAGTCTCGATATTGCAATAGATAATGATACCTGCCTTTGCGGGGAGGTTGGGTTATCGGGCGAAATACGCCCTGTTAACCGAATAGAGCAACGTATTCAGGAGGCCGAAAAGCTTGGTTTTTCTAGAATTCTCATTCCTGCAAACAATCTAAAAGGGTTTAATAAAAAGGTGTCTATTGAGATAAAGCAGGTTTCAAAAGTAAGCGATGCGTTTCGATTACTTTTCTCTTAAAATGATATGTTTTTATTATATTATAAGCCGAAAATAGTGTGTGAATAATTTTTTTCTTAAAAAAGATATACTACATTTGCATTCTAATTACGCAAAATGGTACCTTGGCCGAGTGGTTAGGCGTCGGTCTGCAAAACCGGTCACGGCGGTTCAAATCCGCCAGGTACCTCACTCTTTCTTAAAAGCTTCAGTTACTTTACTGAAGCTTTTTTTCCATGCTTCAGCCACTGAGTCAAAAAAGTCTCCAGCACTCTCTTTTATCACATCCCATTTTGTATCCGAGAGGCTTTCATACTGTTCCAGTTTTATAGCTAAATTATCTCTTAAGCCTTTTAAATTATTTAGCTGCTCATAGTATCCTTCTCTTGCATCCTCAGCTATTTCATCAGCTTTCTGTTCCAAATTATCGATAAATTCTTTAAGCTCATCCAACAACTCACGAGTTTTTTGTTTGAAATCTTCCTTATTCATATTGTTTAAAATTAGATGTTTGCATCTTCAGTGTTACTTCAATTTTAATAATTAAACACTCTTTTGTTGTAGTTAGTTCAATTTTACAAATAATTCATGAAATAGATATTTGTCACTTATGTGGTTAAATAAAATTAAATTCATATTTTATCAACATCAATAAGTAATAAACTAGCTAAAAAATGAATAATGAGCAACAATGTGATATTAAAACCATGGAAATAGTGTATATTTGCAAGTTTAATAATTGACAATACATATGTTGAATATAATTATCTTTGGTGCACCTGGATCAGGAAAGGGTACACAAAGTGAAAAATTGAGCCAGAAATATGGACTGGTACATGTTTCTACAGGAGAGATGCTTCGTGCAGAAATAGAGGCGGGCACTGAGTTCGGACGTTTAGCAGACTCATACATATCAAAGGGTAATTTAATCCCCGATGAGGTTATGATAGGCAAACTAAACGAATTAATGGAGAAGAGAAATGGTGTAAAAGGTTTTATCCTCGATGGTTTTCCAAGAACAATTGCACAGGGTGAAGCGCTTGACACTATGATGGATAATCACAATGAGAAGGTTACTATCGTAATTAGTCTCGAAGTAGAGGAAGAGGAACTAGTAAACCGAATCCTTAAACGAGGTGAAATATCTGGTAGGTCCGATGATAATAGAGAAACTGTTGAATTGAGATTAAAGGTATATCATGAACAGACCGAGCCACTTATTAACTACTATACAGAGCAGGGTAAACTAGAAAATGTAGTAGGTCAGGGTGCTGTAGATGAAGTCTTTGAAGCTATTACAGCTATCGTTGACAAGTTATAGATTTAAGAATTTATTATGGCGGAAACAAATTTTGTAGATTACGTAAAAATATATTGCCGTTCTGGTAAAGGAGGGCGAGGGTCTGCACATTTCCGCAGAGAGAAGTATGTACCTAAAGGAGGCCCCGACGGAGGTGACGGAGGTGATGGAGGAAGTGTAATTCTTAGAGGCAATCGCAACTATTGGACCCTACTTCACTTACGATACGAGCGTCATATCTTAGCCGAGCACGGTGAAGGAGGTATGGGTGGAAAGTCTTTTGGCAAAAAAGGAGAATCAAAAATAATTGAGGTTCCTTGCGGTACTGTTGTCTATGATGCAGATACCGGTGAATATCTATGCGATATTACCGAAGATGGAGAAGAGGTAGTACTACTCAAAGGGGGTAGAGGCGGACGTGGTAATGTTCACTTCAAGTCATCCACAAATCAAACCCCTCGATATGCTCAACCAGGTGAACCTTTTGAAGAGAGGTGGATAATTCTAGAGTTGAAACTACTTGCCGATGTTGGTTTAGTTGGTTTCCCAAATGCTGGTAAATCCACTCTACTTTCTGTTGTTTCTGCAGCTAAACCAAAAATTGCCGACTATCCATTCACTACACTCGTTCCAAATCTTGGTATTGTAAGCTACCGCGACAGTAAATCGTTTGTGATGGCAGATATACCTGGAATTATTGAAGGGGCAAGTGAAGGGCGAGGATTGGGCCTGAGATTTCTTCGTCATATAGAAAGAAACTCACTTCTTTTATTTATAATTCCTGCCGATAGCGATAATATAAAAAAAGAGTATAATATCCTCTTGAATGAACTAAGAGAGTATAACCCCGAGTTGATTGATAAAACTCACTTGTTGGGAATCTCAAAATCTGATATGCTCGACGATGAGCTAAAAGCTGCAATTGCAAAAGAGCTACCAGATGTTAGTTATGTCTTTTTCTCTTCTATCACCGGAGAAGGATTGCCAATACTAAAGGATATGATATGGCGAGAACTCAATACAGAAGATATTACCCCTAAAATGATTGCACGTGAAGGCATGACTCATAGGAATCTCGAAATATCTTCACTCACATTTGAATCAGACGAAGATCTGCAGTCAGCTGAAGAAGATGAATATGATGAAACATCACCCTAGTTATAGCAACCTACTGCAATTTGATAAGTTAAGCCAAATAAACGAAATTGCTCATTTCTCCACCACAAGGGTGGGGGGAGTTAGTAATGGTAGTTACTCATCATTTAATATGGGTAATTTTTCTGACGATAGTCCTCTTAATATTTATGAAAACCGTAAGATACTTGCACAAATGTTTTACATGAATATGAGCGACTTTATTGTTCCACATCAAACACACGGAACAAGGGTATTAAAGATAGATGAAAAATTCCTCAATTTAGATCATACCACCTCCATTGAAATTATGTACGGTGTAGATTCGGTTATCACCAACATAACAGATAAGTTTCTTTGTGTCACTACTGCCGATTGTGTTCCTATTATAATTTACGACCTAAAAAGTGAAGCTATTGCAGCAATACATGCTGGTTGGAAGGGTACATCTGGAAAAATTGTAGAGAAAACAATTTCTGCTATGATAAATGAGTACAACTCTTCCCCTCAAGATATGATAGTGGGTATTGGGCCAGCAATAAGCCAGCAAAACTATGAAGTGGGAGGGGAGGTGATTGAGAAAATGGAGGCTAATGGAATAGATTTGTCTGATGACAAGGTCTGTATTAGAAAACCTCACTCACCTAAGGGTCATATAAATCTTAAAGAAATAAATAGACGCGAGCTTATCAATTTAGGAGTTTCTGAAGCTAATATTGAAACTACCGATCTTTGCACTTTCGATAAACAAGAACTGTTTTTCTCTGCACGTAGACAAACAGTACACTCGGGCAGAATGCTAACTGGTATTATGCTTAAATCATAAAGAGTTTATCGGTTTCTCTATTCAGTAATTAAATGCTAATAGAGTGAGACTTTTAGAAATAAAAAAATGAGTGGATTGAAAAATCCACTCATTTTTTTACGTTAAGTACCAAAGTACTCTTAATATATATACAGTGTATATTGTCTAAATATTAATAGCGTGCACTTACAACATCCCAGTCAATAATATTCCAAATCTCTTTTAAGTGCTCAGCACGACGATTCTGATAGTCTAGATAGTATGAGTGCTCCCATACATCAAAACCTAAAATTGGAGTTAAGTCCTTAGTTATAGGATTGCCTGCGTTACTTTCTTTGTGAATAGAAAGTTCGCCGTTAGCATCTTTTGCCAACCATACCCATCCCGATCCAAACACTCCAACACCTGCTGCATTAAATTCTTCTTTAAATTTTTCAAATGATCCAAATTGAGAATTAATAGCATCTGCTAGTTTGCCTTTTGGCTCACCGCCTCCATCCTTCTTAAATGAAGTGAAGTAGATGTTGTGATTCAATATCTGACCAGCATTGTTAAAGATTGGTCCATCGCTCTTCTTTACAACAGTTTCGAGATCTGCATTCTCAAACTCAGTTCCTACCACCAATTTTTTCAAATTGTCAACATATGCCTGATGGTGCTTACCATAGTGCAATTCTACTGTCTGTTTGCTAATAACCGGCTCTAGGGCATCGGTTGCATAAGGTAAATCTACTTTTTCGAAATTCATATTTGTATTATTTTTTGAATTGTTTCCATTGTTTTGTGCTTTAGAGTTGTTACAACCAACCAAAGCCAGTGCTAAAATACCACTTATTAGATAAAAATAAAACGTTTTCATATTTTATCGATTTTAATACTTTGAATAAATATAACGATAATAGAGGAGTATTGTTCGATGTAGATTAAATTCAAATATAAGGCGCACCTTAAAAGTATATAATAAAAAAACGGACTGAGCATTAAAACTCAGTCCGTTAGCTATATAGATTAAATGATATTAAAAACGTCTATCACTCTTTTACATTATTTATCTCATCCTGTTCTTCAGTGTTCTCCTCATTCTTATCTTTGGTGTGGATAAAAACGTTCTCTTTAGAACCTACAGGTTTTTGTTCGTCTATATCATTTTTATTATTCTCTTCTTTCTGCTCAAAAATCTCTTCAGAGCGTGAAGCCCAAGGACGTTTCCCAAATATATCATCTAAGTCGTGTGCAAATATGATTTCTTTTTCAAGAAGTATCTTAGCAAGCTCATTATGGCCCGTTTTCTTTTCTGTTAGTATCTGTTTTGCCCTCTCATACTGAGTAGCAATCATAGACTTAACTTCACTATCAATAAGCCTAGCAGTGTCATCACTATATGGTTTAGAAAACTGATACTCTTGTCCTGTAGAATCGTAATAGCTCAAATTAGGTAACTTATCACTCATACCCATATAGGTAATCATGGCGTATGCCTGCTTAGTCACCCTCTCAAGGTCGTTCATAGCACCCGACGAAATCTCACCAATAAACACTTCTTCAGCAGCTCGCCCTCCCAACAGAGCACACATCTCGTCAAGCATCTGCTCTTTAGTTGTAATTTGTCTCTCTTCGGGCAAATACCATGCAGCTCCCAAGGCCTTTCCTCTAGGTACAATTGTTACCTTCACAAGAGGATTAGCATGTTCAAGAAACCAGCTTAGGGTTGCGTGCCCAGCCTCATGTATTGCAATTGATTTTTTCTCGTCCTGAGTAATAATCTTGTTCTTCTTTTCCAAGCCTCCCACAATTCGGTCTACCGCATTCATAAAGTCGTCTCTTTGCACAAACGACTTCTTATTGCGAGCTGCAATAAGAGCAGCTTCGTTACATACGTTAGCGATATCAGCACCAGAGAAACCAGGTGTTTGACGTGCAAGAAAATCAATATCTATAGAATCATCTATCTTAATTGGACGTAAGTGTACTTTAAATATTTCTCTACGATCATTAAGATCAGGAAGTTCAACATATATCTGCCTGTCGAACCTACCTGCACGTAGTAAAGCCTTATCCAGTACATCAGCACGGTTTGTGGCTGCAAGAATAATTACACCACTGTTAGATCCAAAACCATCCATTTCGGTTAGAAGTTGATTTAGTGTATTCTCTCGCTCATCGTTCGAACCAAAATTGGTGTTCTTCCCTCTCGCTCTACCTACAGCATCAATCTCATCAATAAATACAATACACGGAGCTTTTTCTTTTGCCTGACGGAAAAGATCTCGCACACGTGAAGCACCAACACCAACAAACATCTCAACGAAGTCTGAACCAGAGATTGAGAAAAATGGTACGTTCGCTTCACCAGCTACTGCTTTGGCAAGCAATGTCTTTCCTGTTCCAGGAGGACCAACAAGTAGTGCACCCTTTGGAATCTTTCCTCCCAAGTTTGTATATAAATTGGGGCTTTTAAGGAATTCTACAATTTCCTGAACCTCCTCTTTGGCCTCAGATAAACCAGCCACATCTCTAAATGTAACCTTCTGGCTCGAATCTTTGTCAAATAACTGAGCCTTAGATTTACCTACACTAAATACGCCGCCGCCACCTCCGCCGGCACCACCACCTTGCATTCTGCGCATCATCCATATCCAGAATACTATTAGCAATAGAAATGGGAGAAATGTAATTAACACTCCCCATACCTCAGACGTGGTATCAAATCTAACCTCAATATCATAATTCTCTTCACTCTTTACTAAATCGATATACTCCGAAATAGCATCGGGTGAGGGACCCTTTACCAATATCACCGGAGTTCTGCCGGCACGTAAAGAGTTTCCAAATATATGTTCAACAGACTCATCTCTGATGACTGCTTCAGCACTTACCTTGTTTGTGTATACAACAATGCTTTTAATGCGGTTATCTCTAACATACTCTTGAAACTCAGACCATGTTATTTCCTTAACCGTGTTGTCTTGCCCAAAGAACCACATCCCCATCAATATAGCCAGTATAATGGCATATACCCAATAAGGGTTGAAAGGACGTTTAGGGTTTGTATTTCCTCCCAACTTTGGACGCATTGTAGGTTGTTTACCCTTCTGATTATCTTTATTAATACTGCTCATCTCTTTTTTTATCTTACAAAAGTTGTTCCCGAAGTATAAGTAACAATTTCTTAGTAAATAAGTTTTAATCTAATGTAGGAATACGCTCCGAAATTGCATCTTCCCATAGATGCTCTAAATTATAAAAGCTCCTCAGTTCAGGTATGAATATATGCACAATTATATCGCCATAATCCATTCCAATCCATTCCGATAGTTGCTTACCTTGTACACTTATAGGGCTTTCGAGTGTTTTTTCCTTTACAATTTTTTCTATAGACTCGGCCAGTGCCGATACCTGTGTGGGGGTATTACCTTCGCATATAACAAAATAATCACATATAGCACCCGTGACCCCCTTTAAACTTATAGTGTTAATGTTTTTCCCTTTTTTCTCTTGAATACCGTCTATAATATTCTGTAATAACTTGCTTTTTTCTGCCATTCTTTGCTTTAAGTGAGTTAATTATACAAAGATAGGGTGTTTTTTCTATAAAACTGCATATATAATGCTTCTATCCTATCAATTATATATATGTACAATAACAGTGCCAAAAAACAGAAAAGAGGGGAAGAACTTTTTATGCTCTCCCCCTCTTCAAATGATTTTATTATTCTTAAATTTATAATGTTTGAAGTTTTAGATTTCTCCAAAGTACTTTAATGCCGCCACCATCATGAATTTGAAGAGCAATACGCCCTTGAGCTTTACCAATTAATTCGTCGGTAAGGTCAACCATCTCTTCTCCATTTAAGTAAGTCTTCACATTGTCATCTTCAACTAATATACGCAATGTATTCCACTCACCTTCTTTTAATATTTCCTCTTTCTCATCCTCAATCTGCACTAGCCATCCGCGACCGTACGATTCGTATATGCCACCAGTATCGTACCCTTTTGGAGCAACTTCAACCTGCCATCCGTTAACAATAGCACCTGGCTCAACAAACGAACGGATAAATACACCTGAGTTGCCATCTGCCTCTTGTTTAAACTCTACAGATAGATCGAAATTATCATAATACTCACGTGTTGCAAGATAACCATATTGTTTGTCAGGACCGCTTTCACAAACTAGTAAACCATCCTCAACATACCATTTCTCTGTACCATAAACTTCCCATCCGTGAAGGTCCTCTCCGTTAAAAAGGTTTACCTCTTTAGTTTTACGTGGAAGCTCTTTAATCTTCACATTACGGAACCAAGCAGCAGATCCATGATCTTGAAGGCAAATTACACCTTTGCGAGCTAAACCATACTCAGGTGCATTTTCCCATTTGCCACTGTTTTTACGAGTAAACCAATCTTCGCTCCATGCTTCAAACTCAACAATCTTTTCTCCGTTAAGCCAATGCTCAACATGACCGTTGTCAAAAACTATTTTAGAAGTATTCCACTCGCCAGCAGGCTTTATATTTGTCTTTTCAGGATCAGC
>DUUR01000209.1 GCA_012841425.1 Bacteroidales bacterium
ATCCACTTCTCCACTTTCGAATTCATAATTACTGAATCGTGCATCGGCAAATCCATAATCACCGTAGAAAGAGAGATTTCTTAGTGGACTATATTTTAAACTCAACTCAAAACCTTTACTTTCAGACTTACCAGCATTCTCAACTGTTCTACCTGTTGTGCCCTGACGGGTTAATTTAATAATTTGAATATCGTTTACCCGAGAGTAAAACAAAGCGTAAGTTAGTGATAGCTTATTGTTTAGCATCTCATAACGACCACCCAGCTCGTACGTCCAGCTAGTTTCGGGATCGTAAGATAACATTTCTTCTAAAGAAGTAGCTTGCGATCCTCCAGCCCCTGGGGCTCCGCCTGGAATCATTCCGGGAGGCATTCCACTCATAGCATTTTTCATAATTGATGTTGATAAAGCACTTTGCAAGACTTCTGAAAACACTTGTTCGTTATACCCCCCTGTCTTATAACCTTTTGAAGCTGAAAGATATACTACTGAGGTTGGCGAGAACTCATACTTAAGTGCAAATTTGGGAAGGAATTGTCCAAAATCTCTACTGAAAGACCCTTCTATGAGAGTGTCACCTTCAACAAATATAGAGGGCATTGGTCTATTTGGTATCTGAAATTGCAGATTTACATCTCCACCGTCGCTCTCTGTTGAGAAATCTATTCCGGCATGCTCATAATCAAATCTCATTCCAACAGTTGCAGATAAACCTTCGAGATTGAAAAGGTTGTTGAGAGTTGACTGATGAAAAAGAGCAAGACCTTTTGAAGGTTTAGTGTAAATACCTGGCAAGTCTATCCTGTCGTTGGCATACACAATTCTCAAAGGTGCACCCATTCCCTGCATGGCTCTATCAAGATGCCCCTGCATTGCAACCATTCCATCTTCTTTTATAGCTACTGGTGTATCTATTGTTCTTTTATCATAGAAACCGAATGCACCCACCACCCAGCTATATCTACTTGAAGTGGCCGATTTAAATGTTAATTCTTGACTAAGCGAGTGCTGCTTTTGAAACTGACTGATAGAGAATACAGATTTGGAAGTGTAGTCCTGATCCATCTTCATATCATCTTTCAAGAATTGATAACCTGTTGTAGAGTGAATGCTGTAGCCATTTCTTTGCCAGTCTAGCGAGAGACCGTTTGTAACAAGGTGACGATCGTATGAGGATGGCTCGTTAAAGCTAGATGCAGTTGAATCTATATGCATATATGGGAATGCACCACCTGTAACATAGTCGTAATTACTAAACAATAATGCTTTGAAATTCGGAGAAGCTTGCCACTCAAACTTAACTCTTGCACCAGCATTTTCTGAATCATCTACCTTTTCATTTGTATAGCTATTCATAAAGAAGCCATCGTCGCGTTTATAATATGCAGCAGCAGAAACTCCAAAATTGTCTGAGATTTTGCTGTAGTTAGATCCCATTACGGATAATTGACCATAATTGCCACCACTCAACTTTAATCGTGTTCCCTGATATGAAAGGGGAGAAAGGGTGTAAAGATTTACAATTCCACCAATTGCATTTCTACCATAAAGTGTACCTTGTGCACCGCGAAGCACCTCGATACGCTGTATGTCCTGAAACTCAAAATCGAATGCAGAAGGATTAAAGCTAGGTACATTATCAACATACATGCTCACTGTTTGTGAGCCTAGGCGGGCACCAATACCACGTATATAAATAGGAGTAGAAACTTTTGATCCGTATGTAGGGATAAAGAAGTTTGGTATATATGAGCTCAAATCGGGGAGCGATTCAATTTGTGTGCTTTGCAGCTGTTGTGGTGTAACCACTGATACTGCGTTGGGCATATTTTTGAGGTTGTTTGTCTCTTTTACTGAGCTAGTAATCACAAACTCATCGAGATAATATATCTTTACTGTATCTTGAGGATTCACATACTCTGACACGATATTTTCTTTAATAGACAAATCGTCTTTCTTTATTTCTGAATAGGCCGATAGGTTTATAACCACGGCAACTAGAGCCAAAAACATCTTTTTAATCATTATGTTCTTTTATTATATTTCAGTATTTTAATCAATGTTACAAAGTAATATCTAAATACGTTGTCATACAATCACTACAATTAGTGATTTTTTTCTTTAATATACTACTTAAATATGAAGTATACTGCTAGTATGAGAAACACAAACCCGATAATATGATTTAATTTAATGGTAGTTTGAAAAGCAATAGCAGAGAAAACAACAAAAACCACCAGAGTTATAACTTCTTGAATAATCTTTAGCTGTAGAAGCGAAAATGCACCTCCATTTCCTTCATAACCTATACGATTGGCAGGCACCTGAAAGCAGTATTCGAAGAAAGCAATAAGCCAACTAATTAGAATTACACCAAAAAGTGACAATTTGCTAAACCAGCTATATTCGGCCAGTTTTAAATGACCATACCAAGCGAAAGTCATAAAAATGTTTGAAAACAATAAAAGTCCAATTGTAAGTAAGTAGTTCATAATGTGAATTTAAAAATTGCGCAAAAATACAACTTTTTTATAATACAATTTTTTTTTATCTTTAATTTGAATATTCTCATAGAAAGCATTTATGAACTGCTTCATAAAAGTTTTGTTATAGATATTAATAGAATAATAATTATTGAAATGAAAAAAGCATTACTTATAGTTGACGTTCAGAACGATTTTTGCCCAGGTGGCTCATTGGGTGTGAAAGATGGTGATAAGGTTGTAGAGGTGATTAACGGGTTAATGGATAAATTCGACTTAGTTATCTCTTCTCAAGATTGGCATCCCGAAGAAACAGTTCATTTTGAAAAATGGCCTGTGCATTGTGTTGCTGGAACTAGCGGTGCAGAGTTTCATCCTTCTTTAAATAGCAATAATATAGACCTTAGATTAAAGAAAGGTACAGATAACAAAGATGATGGTTACTCCGCTTTTGAAGCAACTAATATTAATTTTGGAGAATACCTTAATAATAATCGAGTGACCACACTTTATATTTGTGGTCTTACAACTGATTATTGTGTAAAGGAGAGCGCATTAGACTCTATAAGTAAGGGCATTCACACTTATGTGGTAACTGATGCGATTGCAGCGGTTAATGCTAAGCAGGGTGATGACAAGGAAGCATTAAATGAAATGTATAAAAGTGGTTGCATATTAGTGGAATCTAAAGATATTTAATCAATACCTACAATCAATTATCTTATCTTTGCAGTAAGATGGCAAAAGATATATCACTGCGTAACGTAAATGTAACACGCTATATAGTACCTCTTCGAGAGGGGGGCTCTTTACCTGCTTTGGCTGAAGCTGATGACGGTTTTAAGTATGTTCTTAAATTCCGTGGTGCAGGTCATGGAACTAAGATGCTGATTTCTGAACTTATTGGTGGCAAGATAGCTTCAGCACTTGGGCTTAATATTCCTGAACTTGTGTTTGCATGGCTAGATGAGGACTTTGGACGTAGTGAGGGCGATGAGGAAATTCAAGATCTTTTAAAAGGTAGTATAGGGCAAAACCTTGGTCTTCATTTTCTCTCAGGGGCATTGGCATTTGACCCTAAGGTGGATATAGATCCGATGCTTGCATCTAAGATTGTTTGGCTAGATGCTTTTACGACCAATATAGATCGCACTTTTAATAATAGTAATCTGCTTTGGTGGCATCAAGAATTATGGATTATTGATAATGGGGCATCTTTATACTTTCACCACTCTTGGAAGGATTTTGAGAAGCATTCTTTAAGTCCCTTCCCATATATTAAAGATCATATTCTGCTTCCACAAGCAACCATGCTTGATGAAGCAAATAGGTTTGCACATAAGACTTTAAGTGATGACCTTTTTAGAGATATAGTGAGCCTTATTCCAGATAATTGGATTATATGGAATCATACTGAAGAGACTCCCGAACAGATAAGAGAAGTATATTTTAAATTTCTCCAAAACAGATTTCAGCATTCAGACAACTTCATAAATTGTGCAAAAGATGCAAGAGGATAAATTATATCATTATGCTGTAATACGACTTGTTCCTAAGATTGAAAGGGAGGAGTTTATTAATATCGGATTGATCCTATTCTCGAAAAACGAACAGTTCATTCGACTGAAGTATCATCTTTGTAAAGAGAAATTCAGACTAATGTGTACCGACACTGAGTATGAAGATGTTATAAGAAGTCTTGAAACATTTAAACAGATTGCTGAAGGAAATCATGATTTTGGTCCAATTGCAAAAATGGATATTCCTGAGCGATTTAGATGGCTTGCTGCAGTTAGAAGCTCAATAATTCAAACATCGCCTACACATATAGGTAAGTCATATAATTTGGATGAAACTTTTGAACGACTTTTTAATGAACTTGTAATTTGAAACTCAATTCTTGTATTGGCTCAACACCTATCCCAGGCATTTCAGATGCAATTATCTTTCCATTTTGTAGTGAAGATCCTTTATAACAATCATTTGCAATCAATAAAGCTCCATCTAGATCAGCAAAATCCATTCCTGCAGATATTTGAGATGCAGCTGAAATGGCACATGAGGTTTCGGTCATACAGCCCATCATAACCTTCATGCCTAAAGACTTTGCGAGCATGCGCATTTTCCATGCTTCATGCATTCCGGTACATTTCATTAACTTTATATTGATGCCAGAGAAAACACCCTTTAGTCGATTAATATCTTCTAGTCTTTGAACTGACTCATCTGCAAAAATAGGTAAGGGGCTTTCTTCTGTAAGTTGTGCAATATTATCGAGATCATGTTTTGGCATTGGCTGCTCAACCATCACAACTCCTTGCTCTTTTAACCAATGTATCATTTCAAGTGCCTCATGTCTGTCTCTCCAACCCTGATTTGCATCTACTGCCAATGGCATATTTGTAACGGACCTAATGGCTCTGATCATACGTTTATCATCAGCTCCTCCTACTTTTACTTTAAGAATTTTGTAACTATCAATTACTTCACGGGTTTTCTCTCTAACCATTTCATCTGTATCAATTCCAATGGTGAAAGTTGTGCTAGGTACATCATATTTATTCAAGCCCTGTATTTTGTACCAAGGAGAACCAATTATTTTACCTGCCAAATCGTGTAATGCTATATCTACTGATGCCTTTGCTGCGGTGTTATTTGTAGCTAATGAATCTATATAATTAACAATCTCCTCTATTTGTGTTGGATTGTTGTAACCAGACAAATCTACTTTCTTAAGAAAGTAGATTACAGACTCTTGAGTTTCGCCAAGATAGGGTGGTAACGATGCTTCACCGTAACCAACAAGTCCGTCATACTCTATTTTTGTAAGCACTACAGGAGTAGTTGTTCTTGAGAATCCTGAAATAGTAAATGTATGTTTAAGCTGCAAGCTGTAGGGAGTCCAAGATAATTTCATTTTGATATTGTATCAACTTTTACTGGTTCACTGTTTTCTATATATCTTTTAGAACGCAAATAACGATCGGCATTAAATTTGTCATATAATGAATCAGATGGGTTCAAGCTATTTATTCGTACGAAGTCTGAAGCATGAATAAAATGATTGTCTCCTAAATAAATCCCGACATGAACCACTCTCTCGTCGTTGGATTCATAGTTTTCAGAATCTCCTTGTTCAATTATACTTTTTGCCCCTTTTGTGCCAAAAAAGATTAAGTCTCCAGGCATAAGCTTACCAAAATCTCTCTTCGAATCAACTAACAAGCCCTTATTCACCTGCTGTGAGGCATCACGAGGCAAAGTAATACCGTGCATAGAAAAGACTATTTTTGTAAACCCACTACAATCAAGCCCTTTGGAAGATGTACCACCCCATAAATATGGTATCCCCTTAAACTGTAATGCAGTTCTTATAATACTTTCACCAGAAAGATTAATATTATTGAACCAGTCTTCATATGTTATAGCGTCTGATTTCGATAAAAAAGCGATACGACCATCGGGATATACTACTTCGTAGAATCTCTCATTTTCTGATTTTAGAGCTAATATGTTACCTATAACTAAATCTGAAACAGGATTTGATGTTGCATCGTCTAACTCATATGTAGTTGCATAAACTGAAATAACGATAACCTTTGGCTGATTGTTGTAACTCAGTATTTCTGCTTTACTTAGAGGTTTCAATGAACCGTTCATCCATCCGATATACTTATCAGGAGTTTGGACTCGTCGCCAACCATTATTCTCCTCTAGTATTTTCACCTTAACACCCAGAAGTGTCTGAGTTATCATTTCGGAATTATAACGAGGGGCATGACGAATTGTGCCAACTGAATTATAAACTATACCTTCTGTATATTCGCCAAGCTGCACATCTGGCAGTAGACGTATTGAATCAATAAATGCCGGATATTTTTCTTTCAATATTCTTATTAATTCATCATAGGCATCTTTACTTGTTGTTACTCCTTTAACTATTGATGTATCACCTTTTTGATGGATTTCAATTTGGAAAACCTCTATTCTTCTATCAGGGGCATATCTATATTGAATTTCCCTGATGATATGCTTAATATCATTCTCTTGAGCCATAAAACATTGTGTTGGAAAAGACTATAAAAAGAAGATGACATAATATCTGTTCATACTCTACCTTATTTATAATGAAAGCGAAATATACAACTATTCTTCAATATTATTTATATAATTATACGAAAATGGCATGCAACTTTGTAAAACACAGAAAATCATTATCTTTGTCTCAATAGTAAAGATTAAAAACAGATATAATGAAATACTTACTATACATAATTCTAATGTGTTGTTTAAGCTTAACAACATGTTCAAACAAATCGGAGAACAGAACCTCTAAAAGAATTAAAACCATGTCTATAGATAGTCCTAAAGATAAACCAGAAGCTATTAAACTTGCAAAACAACTTGAACGTAAAGGAATTACAGATAAGCTTGTACTTGAAGCTATAGCATCTGTAGCCAGACATGAGTTTGTTGATTCAAATCTAAGAGAATATGCATATCTCGATCGCCCTCTTCCTATAGAGAGAAACCAAACAATTTCACAACCTTATACAGTTGCATATCAGTCGGAACTTCTAAAGCTAAAGCCAGGTGAGAAAGTGTTAGAGATTGGCACTGGTAGCGGATATCAAGCTGCTATTCTTTGCGAAATGGGGGCCGAAGTTTATAGCATAGAACGATATGAAGAGCTTCACAATAGCTCAAAAAGAACACTTAATTCATTAGGTTACTTTCCAAACCTTTTCTATGGGGATGGATATGAGGGCCTCCCAATACATGCCCCATTCGACAAGATTCTAATTACTGCAGCACCTGAGAATATCCCCGAAAAGTTATTACAACAATTGAAAATTGGAGGATGGATGGTAGTTCCTGTTGGAGATAGGAGAGTTCAAAAGATGACAATAATACGTCGTACTGGTGAAGATACATTTGAGGAGTCTTTACATGGTGATTTTATATTTGTTCCAATGGAAAAGGGAACAGAAAAGTAGTGATTACACTATCTACCTGCTCCCTTAGTATATAATTAAACTCTCTAATAAGATATTACGGATTACTCGCTACCTTTACTGTAGTTTGGAGCCTCACGTGTAATCATTACACCATGAGGGTGACTTTCAGTATATCCTGCAGCAGTAATTCGTGTAAATTTAGCTTCGTGCAACTGTTCAATACTTTCAGCTCCACAATAACCCATTCCTGAACGTAAACCTCCAACCATCTGATAAATAACCTCGTTGAGTGTACCTTTAAAAGGAACTCTAGCTTCTATTCCTTCAGGAACAAGCTTTTTAATATCATCTTCTACATCTTGGAAGTACCTATCTTTAGACCCACTTTGCATTGCTGAAAGAGAGCCCATTCCACGATATCCTTTAAATTTCCTCCCATTAAAAATAATTGTTTCTCCTGGTGACTCTTCTGTACCCGCAAGCATAGATCCCATCATTACAGATGATCCTCCAGCAGCAAGGGCTTTAACAATATCGCCAGAATAGCGTAAACCACCATCGGCAATTAATGGAACACCTGTTCCCTTTAAAGCTTTCGCTACTTCATAAATTGCAGATAGTTGAGGTACTCCAACACCTGCAATTATACGGGTTGTACAAATTGAGCCTGGACCAATACCAACTTTAATACCATCTGCACCAGCTTCTAAAAGGAACTTCGCAGCATCGGCTGTTGCAATATTACCAACTACCACATCTATTTGAGGAAATGTCTTTTTAATTAGCTTAAGCATATCAGCTACTCCTTTAGAGTGCCCATGCGCTGTATCAATAACGATAGCGTCAACACCTGCCTCAACAAGCGCTGTAGCTCTTTCCATTGAGTCGCCTGTCACACCAATTCCAGCTGCCACGCGTAGCCTGCCCTGTTCGTCTTTACAAGCAAAAGGCTTGTCTTTTGCTTTAGTAATATCTTTATATGTAATAAGACCCACTAGTTTATAGTTTGAGTCTACAACTGGAAGCTTTTCAATTTTATGTTTTTGAAGAATCTCAGCAGCATCATCAAGATCAGTGGATATACTAGAAGTAACAAGGTTATCTTTTGTCATAACCTCCTCAATTTTCTTTTCCATAGCTTTTTCAAAACGGAGGTCGCGGTTAGTTACAATACCAACCAAAATATCTTTTTCGTTAACAACGGGGATTCCGCCAATCTTGTACTCTGACATAAGTGCAAGTGCATTAGCAACAGTTTTATCTGGTGTAATACTAATAGGATCTAAGATCATACCATTCTCGGCACGCTTAACAGCTTTAACCTGCTTTGCCTGCTCCTCGATACTCATATTTTTATGGATAACTCCAATACCTCCCTCTCTAGCTATAGCAATAGCCATAACAGTTTCGGTTACTGTGTCCATGGCTGCTGAAACCATTGGAACGTTTAGAGTAATATTTCTTGAGAATTTGGTTACTAGGCTAACATCGCGAGGAAGTACCTGAGAATAGGCGGGAACTAGTAGAAGGTCGTCAAAAGTGAGCCCTTCCATAACTATTTTATCTGCAATAAATGACATAAGCTTTACCTTTAATTTTTTATTGCATGCAAAAGTAACTATTTTTTTGCGATTAAATAGTTTAGTTGATGTTAAATAACATTGTTTCTAATTAATATTGAAGTAGATCCAACTTCTTGAATACTTTGGTTATGCTATCTATTGCAAAGTCGATCTGTTGAGTAGTATGAGTTGCCATTAACGAGAATCTAATTAGTGTATCACCTGGAGCAACCCCAGGAGATACAACAGGATTAACAAAAATACCTTCTTCGAATAGCATCTTTGTAATCAAAAATGTTTTATCATTATCTCTTACATATAGTGGCATAATTGGAGTAGATGTAGACCCTAGTTCAAATCCTTTATCTTTAAATTGATTAATGGCGTAGTGAGTCAATTCCCACAGCCTCTTCACCCTTTCGGGTTCGGCTTTTAAAATATCCAATGCAGCAGAAGCGGCAGCAGTTGCACTTGGAGAAATACTTGCACTAAATATATTTGTGCGGGCATTATGACGAATATAGTTAATAGATGAATAGTCTCCAGCAATAAATCCACCTATCGAAGCCAGTGATTTGCTGAATGTTCCCATAACAAGATCCACATTATCAAGTAAACCAAAGTGATCGCAAACACCTCTTCCACTATATTTCTTACCCATCACCCCTAAACTGTGAGCTTCATCAACCATTATATTGGCATTATACTTTGAAGCAAGCTTTACTATTTCGGGAAGATTGGTTAAATCGCCCTCCATACTAAAAACTCCATCAACAACAATAAGCTTAACACTATGTGAATTGCAACGTTTTAGCTGATTCTCCAAAGACTTCATATCATTATGTCTGAACTTATACTTAGTAGAAAATGATGTCCTAAGTCCTTCAATTATTGATGCATGATCTCTCTCGTCCCAAATTATATAATCATCTCTTCCAGTTAAACAACCAAGGACACCTTGATTAACAGAAAACCCAGTAGAGAATACGACAGCCTCATCCTTATTCATAAAATTAGCAAGCTTTCTTTCTAATTCGATATGAATATCGAGGGTTCCGTTAAGAAAACGTGAGCCTGCCATTCCTGTGCCATACTTTTTTGTAGCTTCTATTGCAGCTTCTACAACTTTAGGGTGATTGGTTAAACCTAAATAGGCATTGGAGCCGAACATCAATACTTTTTTACCATTAATTATAACTTCAGTATCCTGATCACTTTCGATAGCCCTAAAATAGGGATAGATTCCTGCTGCCTTTGCACGTTGTGGGGCATCATATTTCATCATCTTTTCTCTTAGCAAATTCATTTGAAGAAAATTAATAATTTGTTTCTGTCTTTTATGACATAAGAAGTAAATATCTGCTTTGAATAGTGCGCAAATTTACGTGAAATATTTTGAATCACACTAAATCAAATAATAATATGGCTCTCACAAAGATAAAGCAATTTATGGAAACTACAATGAAATGCTTTCTTGCCAAGCAGTCGAACAAACTTAAGTTTGCTTGGAGTTAACGCAATTTAAAAATTATATTATCTGTTTTTCAATAAACAATTTAATCTGGCATATGTTTTAACATAGTATGGAAAGTGCGTGGACTGTAAGAATTAAAACGCATTATTTTTTTAATGTAATATAAAAGGACATATTATGGTAAGCAGAAAATTAGAATCAGCAATAAATGATCAAATTAATGCAGAGCTATGGTCGGCATATCTATATCTATCAATGTCGGCTCATTTTGCAAACAAAGGTCTTCCAGGCTTTGCAAACTGGTTTAAAGTTCAGTTTCACGAAGAACAAGATCACGCTCTAAAGTTTATGAACTATCTGATTTCAAAAGGCAACAAAATTGAATTACAACCAATTAAAGAGGTAGACACATCGTGGAACTCACTACTTAAAGCCTTTGAAGTTACATTACATCATGAAAGAGTTGTAACATCGTTAATAAACGAACTTGTTTCAATTGCAAGAAGTGAAAACGATTACGCATCTGAAAATATGTTGCAATGGTTTGTTAGCGAGCAAGTAGAGGAAGAAGAAACAGCACAGAGTATGATAGACGCTCTGAAGCTTATAGGAGATAACGGGTTTGGTGTCTACACAATGGACAAGGAGCTGGGGCAAAGAAAATACACGCCTTTAAATACAAGCACCACAACATCTGGAAGTGAATAAAATGCAGAATAAATACAAGAAATTAGTAAAATGCATTCTACTTGACGCAGTAGGAATGCTTTCTTTTTATATCCCAGCTATAGGCCCTTTCATTGATGTAATATGGGCTCCTATAGCTGCAAGCATCAGTTACAAGATGTTTGGTGACAAGAGGGGTAAATTCACCTCGCTTATAACTTTTATAGAAGAAATACTACCCGCAACTGATGTTATACCCTCATTTACTATTTTCTGGTTCCTCTTCGATTTCCTAAAGATTGGAAAAGAAAAAAATTATCTAAACAAAGTAACACTAATATAAATATAACGGTAAAAAATTATCTAAATGAATTATAGTAAAAACCTATTTGTAATACTATCACTTTTAGTATTTATCTCTTGTACGGCACATTCAGAAAACGATGACTCCCTCTTGTGGAAGGTTTCGGGAAACGGATTAGAAAAACCATCCTATCTTTTTGGCACACATCACCTTACCCCTGTTTCCTTTCTCGACTCTGTATCTGGCCTCCATAATGCATTTGAAAACACAGATCAAACTGTTGGAGAATTAGACATGAGTAACATGGCCGAAATGCAAATGGAGCTGATGGGGCACTCCCAACTACCAGAAGGAGTAACCTACGACTCCCTCCTGTCGCCAGAAGAGATTACACAGTTAGACAGCACTCTTAAAAGCCTATTAAGTATAGGTTTGGAACAACTTGCCACACTTAAGCCAGCGATGTTATCTAATTTAATCTCAGTTACTTTTTATCAAAAGCATTACCCTGCAATTTCAAATGAAACTAATATCGATCAGTATTTCCAATCAGAAGCAATAAATCGCAACCGTCCAGTAATTGGACTAGAGAGTACAGAAGATCAAATTTATGTACTGCTTAACTCTCAAACAATAGAAAGGCAGGCCGAGATGCTTATCTGTATGGTTCAAAATCCTGATTTGCTAAAAGAACAAATGGATGAACTTCAAGAAGCATATCATTCTCAAGATATCAATGCCCTTTATGAACTTTCTATAAAAGAAACCCCAGACGACCCTTGCCCTAGTACTGAAGAAGAGAAAAACGCACTAAACAGAGACCGTAACACGAAGTGGTTAGAAAAACTTCCATCTATAATGGCAGATAAACCTTCGTTTATTGCAGTTGGCTGTTTACATCTCCCTGGCGAAGTTGGCCTAATTGAAGGATTAAGAAAACAGGGATACAATGTAGAGCCTGTTAGTTAGTTAGCTAGTTAGTTAGTTAATTTGATAATTAATATACTGTTTAGTTAGTCTTTTAAATAGCAAATTGATTAATTAGCTCATAAAAAACAAGATAAACTATTTTACTAAGTTCAATAATCATAAAGCAGACTTGTTTGCTTTATGCCTAAGCGAGAAATAGTTTAACTTTTGTGGACTATTTCCTCTCAAGCAACACCACATTCTCAACGTGGTGTGTTTGGGGGAACATATCCACTGGCTGCACCCGTGTAACCCTATATTTCACATCCAGCAAGCTCAAGTCGCGTGCCTGTGTGGCTGGATTACAGCTCACATACACAATCCTTTTAGCCTCTGCAAGTAGAATTGCATTTATTACATCATCATGCATCCCTGCGCGTGGTGGGTCTGTAATAATAACGTCAGGCTTTCCATGAAAGTCGATGAAGTCTTCATTAAGCACATCTTTCATATCCCCAGCAAAGAAAAGAGTATTATTAATCCCATTTAATTCAGAATTAACTTTCGCATCCTCAATTGCCTCCTCTACATACTCTACACCTACAACACTTTTGGCGTTACGTGCAATGAAGTTTGCAATTGTGCCAGTACCAGTATATAGGTCGTAAACAAGCTCTTCTCCACTTAACTGTGCAAAATCTCTAGCAATTTCATACAAATGATACGCCTGCTCGCTGTTAGTTTGATAAAATGATTTAGGGCCAATCTTAAATTTCAAACCTTCCATTTCTTCGAAAATATGATCTCTCCCACTCCATACAATAACCTCCTGATCTGTAATAGTGTCATTTGCCTTCTGGTTAATGATATAAAGAAGCGATGTTATCTGAGGATATTCATTCTCAATAAATTTCATTAACCTCTCTCTCTTTTCAATATCATCCTCGTAGAACACAACTATTACCATCCACTCACCAATAGAGGTATTTCGTATAACAAGCGTACGCATCAGTCCCTCCTGATTTCTCAGATCAAAAAAAGAGTAATCATTATCAAGACAAAATTTACGTATGCTGTTTCTTATATTATTCTGAATATCATCCATCAGCCAGCACCTGTTAATATCAAGCACCTTGTCAAACATCCCAGGAATATGAAAGCCCAATGCATTTTTATGGGTGAATTCCTTTTCAGACGAAATCTCAGCATCTGTAAGCCATCTCTTATCAGAGAAAGTATACTCCAACTTATTTCTATAAAATGATGCTTTGGGAGCACTAAGGATAGGACTTATCTCAGGTAACTCAATCTTACCAATCCGTTCGAGGTTATCAACCACCTGCTTATGTTTATATTTAAGTTGTTCTTCATAAGGCAGATTCTGCCATTTACATCCACCGCAAACTCCAAAATGTTCACAAAACGGTACAGCTCTATTATCAGAATACTTCTCAACCCTAACAACCCTGCCTTCTAAAAAGCTTCGTTTCTTTCGTGTTATCTGAATATCTACAATATCTCCGGGAACTGCAAATGGCACAAACACAGCCATACCATCCACTTTAGCAATCGCTTTACCTTCAGCTGCCACATCTGTTATTTCCACATTTTCCAACAAAGGATGCTGTTTTCTTTTTTTTGCCATTCTGCTATTCAATAATTTAGAGTACAAAGATATGAAAATAAAAAACAGGGAAGCATATATAAACTGCTCCCCTGCTTGTCTTAATTATTTTTTAATACTATTTAGTTTGAATTTGAATAGACGCCTTCCTCAACCCTTTAGCGTTAGCCTCAAGAGTGATAGCTCCTGGTGTTTCCGAAGATTCCACAATAGCCACCAGTTTACCATTAAACAGATGCATCTGGGGAAGGTGAAACTGGTCGAGACTAGCTGCATTTCCATTAGCACCAGCACGATAAGATCCTGCTCCCTTAACTTTAAATTTCACAAGTTCGTTTACATTCGGGCAAGGATTGCCATTTCTATCAACAACAGAAACTGTTATAAACGAAAGGTCTTTTCCATCCGCAGAAATCACATTCCTGTCTGCTTCAAGAACCAATCGATGAGGCTTGCCTGCAGTATGTATCTCCTTTTCAGCAACTGCATTACCTGCATCATCATAAGCAACCACCTTTACAGTTCCAGGCTCATATTTAGTATCCATCCACATCAGGCGATACCTTTTCTGGCGCTCAAATGATTTTTGAGCTTCTGCAGTGTAACTGCCCTCTAGTTCAATAGAAAGGTCTTTAGTTTTTACACCCTGACTCTTTCCATTAATAAACAACTCTGCCGATGGATGGTTAGTATATACAAAAACCGGAGTCACCTCACCTTCACGACCCTCCCAATTCCAGTGTGGCAGTATATGAAGCGTTTCCTCTTCTTTGTTCCAGTGACTTCGATAAAGATAAAATCTATCCTTTGGAATACCTGCAAGATCTACAGCTCCAAACAAAGAGCTATGGCTTGGCCAGTTGCTATAATATGGCGTTGGTTCGCCCAGATAGTCAAAACCTGTCCAAATAAATTCCCCCATAGTATAATTAAAATCATCATGCTGAATAAAATCATCCTCTGGAAGGTTCGACCAAGAAGCATGTTCAACATCATAAGAAGAAGCCTGATGGTCGTCGTATATCGCCATTGCCTTTCTCTCAACAGGAAATTTATATACCCCGCGTGAACTCAATGCAGAAGTTGTTTCTGCACCCAGAATAATCTGTTGTGGCAACTTATCATACGCTTCCTGATAGCGGAACGATCTATAATTAAACCCAGGCACATCCATAATTGCAGCCATACCATTAGAGAAAACCTGATCTACCCTGTCCATACCGTTTGTTACAGGACGAGTAGGATCTTCTCTGTGAACTATATCCTGTAGAAAACGAGCCACCCTAGCACCTTTAGAATTGCTTTGCTCTTCAACCTCGTTGCCAATACACCACATAACCACACTTGCGCTATTTCTGAAATGATGAATAAGGTTCACCAAATCCTTCTCTGCCCATTCATCAAAATAATGGTTGTAACCATTTCTTACCTTAGGAATTCTCCAACTGTCAAAAGACTCTGCCATAACCATCATACCCATTTCATCAGCTATTCTCACAAAATCGGGTGAAGGCATATTATGCGCTGTTCTAATAGCATTAACACCCATATCCTGCATAATGCGTATTTGGCGACGAATAGCAGCATCATTTACAGCAGCTCCAAGTGGACCTAAATCATGATGCAGACACACACCTTGGAATTTTACTTTCCTGCCATTTAAGAAAAACCCTTCATCCGCAATAATCTCAATTGTGCGAATACCAAAAGTAGTTGTATACTCATCAACAACACGTGAGTTTTCTATTTTCGTAGTCTTGGAGCCCTCAACTGTTATATCAGTTTCAACCCTTGTTAATATAGAGTTAACCTTGTAAAGATTAGGCTGCTTAATATCCCATAGTTTAGGATTCTCAACAATTAGTGTTTGTTCTAACTCACCAAGATCAAACTGTGTGAGATAACTCTCAGTCTCCGCTACAGCATTACCTTGGGGGTCTATAATAGATGTCTTCAACTTCAAGCTGATATTATCTGAGATACCGTCACCCTGTTCAATTTTAGTGCGTACGTTTACACGTGCAAAGTCGTCATTTACCTCAGGAGTAGTAACATATGTGGCCCATACCGGGAAATGATCTTTATTTGTAGTAATAACATGCACATTCCTATACAAACCTGCACCTGGGTACCAGCGCGAACCCTCTTCAAAATTCTCAAGCCTCACTGCAAGAGTATTATTCTTACCATCGCTATTAATGAGATCAGTTATATCAAAATGAAATGTATTATAACCATATGGCCAGAAACCAGCCTCCTTGCCGTTTACATAAACCTTGGCATTACTCATTGCACCATCAAACTTGATAGTAACTTTCTTGCCATGTTCAAAATCAGGAACGCTAAAACTGTTTCTATACCAGCCAACACCTGTAAAAGGTAATCCTCCCGTACGTCCATAATGCTCAATTGCTGTGGTCTGCCCATCTTGCACAATTGCCATCCTGTGGATATCATTGTTTTTGTCGAACGGACCATATATTGCCCAGTCGTGGGGCACACGAACCGACTCCCAACTGCTATCATCAAAATTTACTTCCGAAGACTTGGAGTTGTCATCACGTGTAAACTTCCACCCTTTCTCAAGGGTAATTTCACTACGTACTTGCGCCTGTGTAGCGGTAAAGCCTATTATCAGGGCTAATAACAAATATACTTTTTTCAAAATATTAAAACGTTTAAGTTATTATTATTTGAGGAGACAAAAAAGTAGCCTCCTCAAAACAAATGTTCACTAAAGTTAGACTATTTCTCACTATGCATAAATCAAGAAAGCTTGAAATCTGCACATTTAGTTTAGTAAAATAGTTCACAAAATCTTTAAGCCCAATCTCTAATTAAGAAAATGAGCAATTAGGCTGAGACACTACCTGAAAGAAATCGTTACCCTTATCATCAACAAGAATAAAAGCAGGGAAATCTTCAACCTCAATTTTCCATATAGCCTCCATTCCCAGTTCGGGATACTCAACACACTCAAGGCTCTTAATGCTTTCTTGTGCCAATATAGCAGCAGGACCACCAATACTACCCAGGTAAAAACCACCATGCTTTTTACAAGCATCAGTCACTTCCTGACTTCTATTGCCCTTTGCAAGCATTATCATGCTACCCCCGTGCGACTGCAACAGGTCAACATATGAGTCCATACGCCCCGCTGTGGTTGGTCCCATAGAACCCGAAGCATACCCTTGCGGAGTCTTTGCAGGTCCTGCATAATATATCGGATGATCTTTCACATACTGCGGAAGACCCTCACCCCTATCAATACGCTCTTTAAGCTTTGCGTGAGCTATATCGCGACCAACAATAATTGTTCCACTCAAAGACAAACGAGTAGAAACAGGATATTGCGATAGATCTTTAAGTATCTCTTCCATCGGACGATTCAAATCTATTGCCACTCCACCTTCTTCACCACTCTGACGATACTCTTCAGGAATAAGACGTGCAGGATTATCCTCCATCTTCTCAATCCAAATACCATCCTTGTTTATTTTAGCCTTAATGTTTCTGTCGGCGCTACAAGACACACCCATTCCAACGGGCACAGATGCACCATGACGTGTAAGACGTATAACCTTTATGTCATGCGCAAAATACTTACCACCAAACTGAGCACCAAGACCCAATTCTTCAGAAGCTTTCTTAAGTCTATCCTCTAATTCAATGTCACGAAAAGC
Organism: Bacteroidales bacterium; assembly: GCA_012841425.1. Lineage (GTDB taxonomy): Bacteria > Bacteroidota > Bacteroidia > Bacteroidales > Dysgonomonadaceae > Proteiniphilum. The sequence goes on from DUUR01000209.1 coordinate 17,664, forward strand.
CTGTCCCAGCTCATTACCCTCAGTTGGTAGATTGTCGTAATACTTAGCAGTTGCAAGCTTAACAGTCTTCAAGTTTGTCTCAACCGAAGTACCACCAATTACAAATGCAAGGTGATAAGGAGGACAAGCAGCAGTGCCAAGCGACTTCATCTTTTCAATTAGATATTTCTCGAGCTTACCAGGAGTAAGAAGAGCTTTGGTCTCCTGATACAGGTAAGTTTTATTAGCAGAACCACCACCCTTTGCAATACAAAGGAAGTTATACTCGTTGCCCTTCACTGAATAGAGGTCTATTTGAGCAGGCAAGTTTGTACCAGTATTAACCTCATTATACATATTCAAAGCAGCATTCTGCGAGTATCTCAAATTCTCATTCACATATGTATTGTAAACACCCTTCGAGAGAGCCTCTTCATCATCACCATCAGTCCATACCTGATTACCTTTCTTACCCATTATTATTGCAGTACCAGTGTCCTGACAAAAAGGTAGAACTCCCTTGGCAGAAATCTCAGAGTTGCGAAGAAATGTAAGAGCCACAAACTTATCGTTTTCACTAGCTTCGGGGTCATGTAAAATTTGTGCCACCTGCTCCTGATGTTCAGGGCGAAGCAAAAACTGTACATCACGAAATGCCGTTTGCGCCATTAATGTGATTCCCTCCTTAGAGACTTTAAGCATCTCCTTGCCTTCAAACTCAGAAGTAGAAACATGATCCTTTGTTAAAAGATAATACTCAGTCTTATCCTCCGACATGGGAAAAGGTTCTTGGTAAATAAATGGTTTTGTTGCCATAGATGAATC
>DUUR01000210.1 GCA_012841425.1 Bacteroidales bacterium
CTCAACTGCTTAGCTAATGAATTTAATATAAGAATCTCTTTAGAGAAATCACCCTTACCTGTTTCAATAATTGTTTGAGCATCCTCATATGCAAGTCGGCTGTCCGATTTAATAACTGTGCGTGCAATTCTAAAATCTTTAATTTCTGCCTTTTCGTTCATATTAAAGATAACTGAAAAGCACAGTTTCTCTTCATTAGGCCTTAAAGAACAGATATAATTGCTCAATCTCTCGGGCAACATAGGAATAGTGCGATCTACAAGATAAATTGAAGTTGCCCTATTTTCAGCTTCTTTATCAATCAAATCACCAGGCTTTACATAATGCGTTACATCGGCAATATGCACACCAACCTCCCATAAGTTTGGTGACAACTCTTTAAAAGAAAAAGCATCGTCAAAATCTTTTGCATCCTTGGGGTCAATAGTAAATGTAAACACATCCCTAAAGTCTTCTCGTTTCGCTATTTCCTTATTATCTATAGTGTCAGGGATCAAGTCGGCTATTTTACTCACATTATCCGGATAGCTGTAAGGTAAATCATACTGCGCAAGTATAGCATGCATCTCAGTGTCATTATCTCCTGGTTTTCCTAGAACATTTATTACTTTGCCCACCGGATTGTTTGCTTTTGCTGGCCACTCAACGATCTCTACAACAACTTTATCTCCATGTTTTGCACCTAAGAGGTCATCTTTGGGTATAAAGATATCATTCGACAAGAACTTGCTGTCCATTACCAAAAACGCAAAATGCTTTTGCACCTCTAGTACTCCAACAAAACGAGTTTGCTTATGCTCAAGAATCTCAACAACTACGCCCTCTGTTTCGGCCCTTTTTCTTTTAGCAAGCAACTGCACCCTTACCCGGTCGCCATTCATTGCATGCTTACTATTTCGCTCTGGTATATAAATAATATTACCATCGTCATCCGGTACAAAGAAATTCTTCCCATTACTTCTTCTCTCAAACCTACCATCGAGCATCAATCCTCTATTGTTTATTCGATATCTTCCTCGCGAAGACTCCAGTAACTTCTCTTCATCACGTAGTTTATCAAGAACATTCAATAGCACCCTCTTGCTCTCTTCACCTCTAAGATCAATAGCAGCGGCAATCTGCTTATAATTAAACTGCTTATCTTTATTCTCTTTCAGGAAATCTATAACAGATATGGTTAAATCTTTTTTCTTAGGTTTAGCCACGGTTTCCGATTGGCTAGTTTTTTTACTCATAATTCTTAATCTTTTGAATCCAATTGCTACTTAAACAAACTAATGGTATATTTAGTTACGCAAAGTAATAAAAATATTGTTTCAAAACGAGTAATCCACATAATACATTTAATTTAAAAACTAATTTCGAATTAATGAAGTTATAGCTATTTTTGCTTTAGAAATTACAAGATATGGTAAACAAGAGAGTACTTATTACAGGAGCAAGTGGCTTTATCGGTAGCACTGCTGTTGACAAGGCACTTGAGCTAGGATTCGAAACCTGGGCAGGTATTCGCAAGAGTAGTAGCAGAGAATTCCTTAAAGATGAACGCATAAAGTTTATCGATCTGAATTATAATCACCCCGAAGCAATGAAGAATCAACTTACCGAATTGATAAACAAGCATGGTAAGTTTCACTACATAATTCATATTGCAGGCCTCACCAAGGCACGCCATACAACAGAGTTCTATAATGTAAACTATTTACAAACCCGCAAGCTAGTAGACTGTTTAATAGAAATTGATGCTGTTCCCCAAACATTTGTTCTAATGAGCTCTCTAAGTGTTATGGGAGCAGGTGACGAAATTAATTACACACCCATTAAAATAGATGACGAGCCAAAGCCCGATACTGTTTACGGAAAAAGCAAACTTAAAGCTGAGAACTGGATAAAGAGCCTCAACAACTTCCCCTATCTTATAATTCGTCCAACTGGTGTTTATGGACCACGTGATAAGGACTATTTTATTTTAATGAAAACGATAAAAAGAGGGCTTGGTGTTAGTGCAGGTTTCAAAAAGCAAATTCTTTCATTCATTTATAGTGAGGATTTATTAGATCTAATTTTTAAATTATTAGATAGAGGAATAACTAGAAAAGAGTATATTGTTTCAGATGGCGACTGCTATACCGATATAGAATTTAACCGTATAGTAATGGAAGCTCTTAAAAAGAAAAACATCTTGAGCTTCAAAATCCCCCTATTTATAGTGCGACCTGCAGCATTTATAAGTGAAAAAACAGCAACAATACTTGGTAGAGTATCTACTTTTAATAGTGATAAATACCGAATAATGAAACAGCGTAATTGGTCGTGCGATATTTCTCCATTGCAAAAGGACATAGATTTTAAGCCAAGATTCAGACTAAAAGAAGGTGTAAACAAGACAATTGAGTGGTACAAAGAAAACGGCTGGCTTTGAGAACTCATCCATTTATTGTACTTTTGTTTTCACAAATTATATAGTTGATATTAAGATAGATTAATCTTATGAAGATAGCACTAATAGGTTATGGTAAAATGGGCCGCGAAATAGAAAAAGTGGCCCTAGAGAGAGGGCACCAGATTGTTTGTATAGTAGATATAGATGAGAACGATAAATTCAATTCTACTGAATTTAAAAGTGCAGATGTTGCAATTGAATTCACAACTCCAAAAAGTGCACTTAACAATTACAGGATAGCTTTTGAATTAAATATACCAGTTGTTTCAGGTACAACAGGATGGCTCAATGATATTGACGAGATTAAAGATGAGTGTAATAATAATGGCAAAACCTTTTTCTATGCCTCAAATTTCAGTCTTGGAGTTAATCTGTTTTTTGCAGTCAACAAATATTTGTCCAAATTAATGAACAACTTCTCTACCTATGAAGTAGAGATGGAAGAAACACATCATATACATAAGCTAGATGCTCCAAGTGGCACTGCAATAACACTCGCTGAAGATATTATTGCTAATATAGAAAGGAAAAATAGCTGGGCTCTATATAATGATACTGTTGATAATAAATCTGACATCATTAGAATAAAAGACTACCGCGAAGGAGAAGTACCAGGTATACATACTGTTATCTATGAATCAGAAGTAGATAGCATCAAAATTACACACGACGCTAAAAGTCGAAGAGGATTTGCTTTGGGAGCTGTACTTGCAGCAGAGTTTACCAAAGATAAACAAGGGTTTCTTGGAATGCAAGATCTACTAGGCAACTTTAAATAAGCCTGTACTAATTAATTATAGTTATGACAATAAAAGAACGTTTTAGTCAAGCATCAAAGAGACAATGGCTTTGGTTTGTAGTTTGGGCAGCGCTTACAATCCTTTTTTCTTTCTGGGCTAACACTGCTTGGATATTATTATTAGTTCTGCTTATACTTGATATCTATATCACCAAATTTATACCATGGGGATTTTGGAAGAAATCTAAGAACACTGCATTCAGAAAAACAATGGAATGGGTAGACGCTATAGTGTTTGCCTTAATTGCAGTTTATTTTATAAATACATTCTTCTTTCAGAACTATCAGATACCCACCTCCTCTCTCGAGAAATCTCTACTTGTAGGAGATTTTCTGGCAGTTAGCAAATTAAGCTACGGCCCTAGAGCACCTATTACCCCCCTATCTTTTCCGCTAGCGCAACATACAATGCCTGTTACTGGAGGCAAATCATATATAGACAAGCCTCAATGGAAATATAATAGACTAAAAGGTATTGGTGAAGTTGAAAGAAACGATATAGTAGTATTCAACTTCCCCGTTGGCGATACAGTTGCACTCAATCAACAAGGAGTAGATTTCTACACATTAGCAAAACATCACCCCAGCGGAAGTTTAGGTGTTAGGTCTGATGTACGAAGCTACGGTAAAATAGTTTATAGACCTGTAGACAGACGCGAGAATTATGTAAAACGCTGCATCGGACTCCCAGGTGAAACATTAGAGTTAAGGAATGACTCTGTTTATATAGATGGTAGCTACTTGCCAAACCCACGCCTTTCGCAGCACAACTATATGATTCATACAGACGGAACACAAATAGCAGCCGAAATATTTAGTAATATGGGTATCAATAAAGCCGATTATATTACACAAAATAATTATGGGCAGATGGTGCCAAGATCTCAAGATCTAACAGGTGTAGACAGCTTAAGCCTATCAATATTCAATCTTAGGTCCCGTAACGGAAATAATGGTCGCGTTTACTTCAGTATACCAATGACTCAAGCTATGGTAGACGAAATGAATGCAAAACCTTTTGTATGGGATATTATCAAGGAGCGTGAGCTTCCTGGCTCAAGCTATTACTTCCCGCTCGATTATACGCATAACTGGACACGCGACACATACGGTCCTCTTTGGATACCTCAAAAAGGTGCAGTTATTACATTTGATGAAGATATAGACTATAAGGTTGCAACCTATGAAAGGTGCATAAAGAATTATGAAGGTAATGATTTTGAATATCGAGATGGACTAGTATATATTAATGGAGAGCAAGCAGATTCCTATACGTTTAAATTCGACTACTACTTCATGATGGGTGACAATAGACACAATTCTGCCGACTCTCGTAGTTGGGGTTTTGTTCCCGAAGATCATGTTGTAGGAAAACCAATGCTCATCTGGCTCTCACTAGAAAAGGATAAAGAATGGTTTAAAGGTAAAATAAGGTGGAACCGACTTTTTCGTAGTGCTAAAATACCGGCATGATGCCTTCTAGTAATAAACAAACAACTCTTCTTTCTTCATTTTATTTAGCGCCTGTAGAGTATTACACTTCACTCTACAGGAACGATCTTGTTGTGATTGAAGTTAATGATAATTATCAAAAACAGTCTTATCGCAATAGGTGTATTATTTCTGGGGCAAACGGACCCTTAGTTTTAAGTATCCCAGTTATGAAACCAGATAAAGACAATTGTAAGATGAAGGACATTCGTATTGCAGACCATGGCAACTGGCAGCACTTGCATTGGAATGCAATACTCTCGGCATATAATTCTACTCCTTACTTTCAATATTTTGAAGATGACTTCAGACCCTTTTATGAAAGAAAGATTAAATTTCTTCACGATTTTAATGAGGAACTTCGACAACTTATATGCCACATCATAGAGATTGAAAGCAAAGTCCGTTATACAGAAACATATATCGATGAGGGAAATAAAGAGTATATAGATTTAAGAGAAAAGATTCATCCAAAGAAAGAATCAGATTACAAAACAGAACCATACTATCAGGTATTTGCCTCAAAACATGGCTTCATTAATAACCTAAGTATACTTGACCTACTATTTAATATGGGAAAAGAGGCACGGTTAATTCTCTGACTTTAACAATTATATATATCTTTGCACTCAAATAAATACAACTAAATTAATTATGAAAAATAAAAGAAGAGTACGTTTTGCGCCTAGTCCCACAGGTCCTTTACATATTGGAGGTGTTCGTACTGCATTATATAACTACTTATATGCTAAACAGCAAGGTGGCGATTTTATACTCAGAATTGAAGACACAGACTCCACAAGGTTTGTAGAGGGAGCAGAAGAATATATACAAGAAACATTTGATTGGCTTGGACTAGAATTTGATGAAAGTCCTACTAAAGGTGGAAACTATGGACCCTACAAGCAATCTGAGCGCAAAGATATTTACAAAAAATATGTAGATCAGCTATTGAAAGGCGATTCTGCTTATATCGCTTTTGATACACCAGAAGAGTTGGATTCAAAGAGAAATGAAATTTCTAATTTTCAGTACGATGCCTCTACAAGAGAGAGCATGAGAAACTCGCTCACCCTGTCGGAAGATGAAACAAAGTCCCTTATTGAAGCCGGTACCCAATACGTAGTTCGTATAAAAGTAGAAGCTGGTCACGATATTATTGTAAATGATATGATTCGCGGAGAAGTAGTTATCAACTCCTCAATCATAGATGACAAAGTAATATATAAATCGGCCGACGAACTCCCAACCTATCACCTTGCCAACGTGGTAGATGATTATCTTATGGAAATAACCCATGTTATCAGGGGAGAAGAATGGTTACCATCTGCCCCACTTCATGTGTGGTTATATAAAAGTTTGGGATGGGAAGAAAGAATGCCTCAATTTGCGCACCTCCCACTTCTTTTAAAACCTGATGGTAAAGGTAAATTGAGCAAACGCGATGGAGACCGACTAGGATTTCCTGTTTTCCCGCTCGAGTGGAAAGATCCATCAACAAATGAAATCTC
>DUUR01000211.1 GCA_012841425.1 Bacteroidales bacterium
TAGTTTATATTTGTAGTCGATACACAGCTAAAGGAAGGAAAATAAAAATGGATAATAATTTTTCACAGCGAGTAAGAGACGTTATGGCATACAGTAGAGAAGAAGCCGGGCGTCTACAGAATAACTATATTGGGCCAGAACACCTGTTGCTTGGTATACTTCGCGATGGAGACGGTGTTGCCATACAAGTTTTGCAGGATTTTGATATCGATCTTCATATTCTTAAAGATTATATAGATACAAACGTGAGGTCTGTGCAGGAACCATTTGATGGAACCAATGAGCTAGTTATAAATAAAAATACAGAAAAGACTCTTAAACTAAGCATTCTGGAAGCACGCTTAACAAAAAGCACAGAAACTGACACTGAGCATATTTTACTTGCACTTCTAAAAGAGAAGGATACAGTTGTTTATGACATACTTAAGCAGTTTCAACTAGACTATCCAAGTGCATTCATGTATATAAAAAGTATAATTGAAAATAGAGCTGACGAAGGAACAAGTAAAAATGACACTCCCACAGCAGGTGCAAACTTTACCGATGATGATGATGATTTGAATCAGAAATCATTTAATCCGGGAGGTAGCCAAGGCTCGGCATCACAAAATAAAAATGTAGCTTCAGATACACCTGTATTAGATAATTTTGGTACTGATATAACGCGTGCTGCTTTAGAAAACAGGCTTGATCCTGTTGTTGGTAGAGATAATGAAATTGAGCGTATTGCACAGATTCTTAGCAGACGTAAGAAAAATAACCCTGTATTAATTGGAGATCCAGGTGTAGGTAAATCTGCAATTGTAGATGGACTTGCACTGCGTATTAACCAAAAAAAGGTATCTCGTGCACTATTCGACAAAAGAGTTATAGCTCTTGATATGGCTTCAATTGTAGCAGGCACAAAATATCGTGGTCAGTTTGAAGAGAGAATTAAAGCAATATTAAATGAGCTTTCAAAAAACCCAAACATCATTCTATTTATAGATGAGATACACACAATTGTGGGTGCAGGTGGTGCTGCAGGTTCGCTTGATGCTGCTAATATGCTCAAGCCTGCATTGGCTAGAGGCGAGATACAATGTATTGGTGCAACTACACTTGATGAATACAGAAAAAACATAGAGAAGGACGGTGCTCTTGAGCGACGTTTTCAGAAGGTGGTTGTAGACCCTACTACCCCTGAAGAGACTCTGCAGATTCTTAAAAACATTAAGGATAGATACGAAGACCATCACAATGTAAGATATACAGATGAAGCATTGGAAGCATGCGTAAAACTTACCGACAGATATGTTTCAGATCGCACATTTCCCGACAAAGCAATTGATGCTCTTGATGAAGCAGGTGCAAGGGTACATATCTCTAATATAGTTATCCCCGAGATTATAGAGCAGCTTGAGAATGAGCTTAAGGAGGTTGAGCAGCAGAAAACTGATGCTGTTAAAGCTCAGAAATATGAGTTAGCAGCAAGCTTTAGAGATAAACAACGTCAGTTACTACTTGCCCTTGAAGCAGAAGAAGAACGCTGGCAAAAAGAGATAAAAGAAAAGCCTGAAATAGTGGATGAAGAAAAGATTGCAGAGGTAGTTGCAATGATTTCGAACGTTCCAGTTCAGAGAATTGCACAGGCCGAAGGCCAAAGACTGATACAGATGAAAGACTTGCTGAAAAGCAAGGTTATTGGCCAGGATGAAGCAGTTGACAAGATAGTTAGAGCCATACAGCGTAATCGTGTGGGACTTAAAGATCCGAACAAGCCAATTGGCACATTTATGTTTCTAGGTCCAACTGGTGTGGGTAAAACTCACCTTGCTAAGAAGCTGGCCGAATTCTTGTTTGACTCTCCTGAAAATCTTATTCGTATTGATATGAGTGAGTATATGGAGAAGTTTAATGTTTCGCGATTGGTTGGAGCACCTCCTGGATATGTAGGATATGAAGAGGGTGGACAGCTTACAGAGAAAGTTCGTCGTCGCCCATATTCTGTGGTTCTACTTGATGAAGTAGAAAAGGCTCACCCTGATGTATTTAACATCCTATTGCAGATTATGGATGAAGGTCATGTTACTGACAGCTTGGGTAGAAAGATAGATTTCAGAAATACAATTTTGATAATGACTTCAAATATTGGTACACGTCAGCTGAAAGATTTTGGTAGAGGTGTAGGTTTTAAAACCAATATTGATGTCACCGACATAGAGTATTCAAGAGGTGTAATTCAGAAGGCATTAAATAAAGCATTCGCTCCTGAATTTATTAATAGAATAGACGATATAGTGATGTTTGATCAATTAAATAAGGATGCAATATTTAGTATTATTGATCTTGAGCTAGAAGGTTTATTAAAACGTATTTCTGATATTGGATACAATGTTACTCTTTCAAAAGCAGCTAAGGAGTTTATCGCCAATAAGGGTTACGACATTCAGTTTGGTGCTCGTCCATTAAAACGTGCTATTCAAAAGTATGTGGAGGATGAACTGGCTGAGAAAATTATTAGTAGCAGTATGAAAGAAGGTGACAATGTTCTTGTAGACTTCGATGAAGAGAATCAGAAGATTGTAATGAAACTGGAGAAAGAGAAGATAATGAACTAATCAGTTTTGCTTGAGATATAAATTATTAAAGCCCTTGCCAAAAAAATTAGCAAGGGCTTTTTTCAAATATTGGAAACTCATATTACGAAACTCAGTATGCCCAGATTCGGCAAGGTAAGACAACAGAAATCACATTCAAAAAACCATAACAAAGAGAATCGGTATAACTATTAACCTTTACTACATTTTGATAATTTGATAGTAGACTGCTTATCTATAATAACATGATTTTCATAATATATAGTGGTATAAAACAATAGTTTTGAAAATTAAAGCTGAAAATTCAATTAGAAGAGTTTATCATTATCTAAACAAAAAGCAGATGAAGTTGTTTAATGAGACTGTAACACAATAAATAAGAATTAAATAGTTATGACACCAGATAAAATGAAAGTTGAGGTTTGGACCGATATAATGTGCCCCTACTGCTACTTAGGCAAAATACATTTTGAAAAAGCTCTGCGCCAATTCAATCATTCAGACGAGATAGATATTGAATGGAAAGCGTTCCAACTAAACCCCGATTTACCAGACAAAGGAAATGGATATCCTGTAAAAGAATATCTTGTAAATAGCGTAGGATATCCCGAAGAGGGTATCAAAAGTATGTATGACAACTTAAAAAAACTGTCAGATAATGCAGGGGTAGTATTTAATCTAGAAAATGCTGTAGCAGCAAACACGCATGATGCCCATAGACTAATAAAGCTTGCTTCAAAAAGAGGTTTAGACAGCGCTGTTCTTATGAAATTATCTAAAGCGTATTTTGAAGAAGCTAAAGATTATAGCAACTGGGATTTACTTATTTCTATTGGAAAAGAGGTTGGCTTGGAAGAGGATGAGATACTTGCGATGCTAAAAAGCGAAGATTATTCATATGAAATAAAACAAGATATACAAGAGGCTGGTAATCTTGGATTCGACACAGTTCCAACTTTCTTAATGGACAAAAGACAAGCAATTGTGGGATCTGAACCTGTAGAACTTTTCCTTGAGGTATTAAATAAAGCCTACGATGGTTGGAAAAGCCGTAATACCGAGGCATTAAAGCCTGAAGTAATTAAGGGCAAGTCGTGCTCAGCTGATGGCACTTGTGAAATTTGAACATAGAATTATTGAACTATATTTAAATGGAATTCTTAAAAATTGAACCAGAGGATAAGAGCAGGTGGAGTGAGGTCTGGAAATTATATGAAGAAAGCTTTCCAGTTGCCGAAAGAAGAAAAGCAGAAGATCATCTAAGTGCTTGCAATGACAATCGCTTCTTTCCACTCTCTGTATGGGATGGTAATCAATTGATAGGATTGATGTTTTTTTGGGAGTGGGACAATTATCGTTATCTCGAACATCTGGCTGTAAATCCAGATCTAAGAGGTCATGGTTATGGCACTCAACTTCTCAATTATCTGCGAGAGTCAAAACATACAATTATTCTTGAGATAGATCCTTTAATAAATGAATTGTCGGTACGCAGGCTACAGTTCTATGAACGTTCGGGTTTTACCCTTACACCATATAGGTTTGTACATTTGCCCTACCAATTGGATGGCATTAAACAAGAGCTACTCATACTAAGTTACCCTAAAATGATTAGCAAAGAGCAGCATAACCATTTTCTTAAGTTTGTGGGTGAAGAAGTTATTAAATACTGCGAAGGATATACACTATAGAAATCTTAATTGGATAACTAACTTATTGGATACACTTATATTTTAAAGCCTATCAACTCTAAATACAGGTACTATTTCACTTGAGGAATAATGAGTTCCTCTGTTATCTTTATTTCTACAAAACCCATTTCTTCAAGCATAGTTGTTAATACCATTTTAGCCTGATCTGTAGCATCTTTAAGAATACCCTGCTTAATTGCATCGTTGATCATAATGTTTTTCTCTCTTGAAAGAGCCTCATTGTAATCTGAAATTTTGATTGGGTTAAAAGCATTCTCACTTTCATTATAAATCTGAACAGAGCCCTCGTCAATTACAGTGTCAAATATTTCGGGTTTAGGAATAGAAACATGTACCATAGAATCGGTCAAAGTATTGATCTTAATTCTACTAAAATCTACCCCTGCTTTTAAGTATCCGTTGTACTTCAAAAGAAAATATTTGTCGGTTAATGGAATATTAATGTTTAGTATTTTCTTGTAA
>DUUR01000212.1 GCA_012841425.1 Bacteroidales bacterium
TATCCAAAGTTTTGTTGAGAGTTGATTCAACTCCATACTCAATCATAACAAATGTCTTTTTGCTTAGAGCCTCAAAATAATCCAACAGTTTCTCAGGCATGCAGTCGGGACGAGTTCCTACAATTAAGCCAACCACATCAGGGTGTGATAGAGCCTCTTCGTATTTATCTATTAATGATTGTATAGGGTCGTAAGTATTGGTGTATGACTGAAAATATGCCAGATATTTCATATTGGGATATTTATGTGCAAAAAAATTAATACCATCTTCTAATTGCTGAGATATTGATTTGGTTGGTTTTCCATAACCTGGACTAAAACTTTGATTATTGCAATAGGTGCATCCTCCATAACCCTTGCTCCCATCTCTGTTAGGACATGTGAAACCGGCATTGATTGATATTTTTTGCACTTTATATGGAAATCGCGATGATAGGTATTCCGAAAAATCACGATATGGTTTTTTAGTAGAAAACATGAATTAAATATTAATAATTGTTTTTGTTCTTTTAAATGGTTGCCATTTCACGTATGTTCCTGAGCGCCATAACCACTCGAGTGGCCCATACAAAAAGTGTCTCAACCATTGTTTACTAGCGATTATTTGTATTGCATATATTATCAATCCTAAAAAGAATAGCTCTGTAATACCCAATCCTCCAAAAAATGAACCCAATCCCCAAGATGAAAACAGTATGGTTCCGACAACATTCTGTGCTTCATAGTTTGTAAGTCCCATGCGTCCATATGGAGAAAGTAAATCAAGATATTTGCTTAAAAATTTAGTCTGATACAAAACTATAAATCCCATTGCTAAAACACCTGATTGAAAGAGCATACTTAAATCATTTAAAGTTAAAGCAATTATTGAACTTATTGGTACTTTCAGTCCTTGCGAAACAAGTAAGAAAATATCTGTAGAATTTTCTGGGGCAACCAATCGGCCTAAAAGCTTAGTCACAACTGAAACAATAAAAAAGCTTATTAATAGAATGTAATTCTTTTTTCTTTTTATGTTTACCTTTTCAAAGAAACCTGTTCTACCTACAACAAACCCTAATATAAAAAGAGCGAGAACAATATAACCGATTGAACTCTTTCTAAACTGAAAGTTAAGCTTTTCTTTTGTTTTTACAAATAAATTATCTTTGGCAGATTCAATAAATGATGAATTGGTAATTAAAACATCTTCATTTGTTGTGGTATTTAAAGTTTCTCTATCTACCACATTTGCATCTGAAGGCTGATTTAAAGTTATAGTTTCATTAAAAGTAATATTATCGAAGCCGACAATTGACATTAAAGGTAATCCTAACAGTACAAGACTAGTTATGGTGATTAAAACCCAATTTCTCAAAGGAAATAGCAACACAAGTATTATACCATAAAAAGCGTACAAAGTAAGAATATCCATATAAGCAAAAGTAGTACCAACAATTCCAATCACGAAAAGGATAAGCATTCTCCATAAGAAACGGCCCCGAAAATCGACACCTCTCTTTGATGCTCTATCCATTTGTATAAAAAAACTAAGCCCGAAAAGGAATGAGAATATCGTAATAAATCGACCTGCTATTACGTGTGTTGTAAGAAGCTGTATAATGGTGTCGAACATAGGATAACTAGCTTCCTCAATAATGTTGCCAGATAAATAACCAAAGTTTTGCATCATATGTATTAGGATTACTCCTAATAGTGAAAATCCCCGTAATGCATCAATTACATTTATTCGTTTATGAGATACAAGAATTGATTTGTCAGCTTCCATTTTGTTAATACATATTACAAGTTAGTACTTCTTAAATAAACAAAAATATTATATATATGTTTATGTTCACTACTAAATTTGTAATTATACCAATAGGTCTTGATAAAGTAGTATTGAAAAATATCTCTACTAGTCATTAATAACCGTTACTGATTTTTGTAAAATAAATGCTTTTTGGAACTGAATTTTAGACGGAACATAAATATAAAATAAAAAAAGGGTAATTCTTAGTGAACTACCCTTTTAAATATTAATCGAAAGATTTATTCTTTTTCTTCTGTATCAGCTTCGGGAAGATTTTCTTCTTCCGCTTCATTAATTGTTTGATTATCAGTTGTGTTGATTTCTTCTACAACTTTTTTAGTTTTAACCTCTTCAACTATTGCTTCTGCATCAGCTTCCTTTTCAGCTGCTTTCTTTTCAGATTCTTTCTTGAATGCTTCAACTTTTTGATTGTCTAATTTTTCTTTCAAAGCAGCCAATTCCTCAATATCTCCAAGTGTTGTCTTTTCCATTGTTGACGCAGCGGCTGCAACTTCTATAGCTCCATCTTTTTTGCCTGTACGTTTACCTTTTTTTCTGGAATCATCACCTGTGCTATCTTCGTGGATACGGCTGTGAGATACAATTATACGTTTTGCGTCTTTGTTAAACTCAATAACCTTAAATTCAAGCTTATCTTCAAGTTTTACTTCTGTATTATCTTCTTTTACAAGATGTTTTGGCGTAGCGAAACCTTCCACTCCATATGGTAAAGATACCACAGCACCTTTATCAAATAATTCAATAATAGTACCTTCATGAATTGAACCAGGTGTGAAAATTGTTTCGAAAACATCCCACGGATTCTCTTCTAACTGTTTATGTCCTAGACTCAAGCGACGGTTTTCTTTATCAATATCTAGTACTTGTACTTCAATTGCAGCTCCAATTTCAGTTACTTCACTTGGATGTTTGATTTTCTTAGTCCATGAAAGGTCAGAAATATGGATTAAACCTTCAACACCTTCTTCAATCTCAACAAAAGCACCAAAGTTGGTGAAATTGCGAACTTTTGCGGTATGTGTACTTTTTACAGGAAATTTCTCCTCGATACTTTCCCATGGATCTGGTTTAAGTTGTTTTACACCTAGTGACATTTTACGATCATCACGATCAAGTGTAAGAATTACAGCTTCAACTTCATCACCAACGCTCATAAAGTCTTGTGCACTATGTAGATGTTGAGTCCAGCTCATTTCAGAAACATGGATTAATCCCTCTACACCTGCTGCAATTTCAACAAATGCACCATAATCGGCCATAACAACCACCTTTCCTTTAACAATGTCACCCACCTTTAAGGTTTCACTTAAAGCATCCCATGGATGTGGAGTTAATTGTTTTAGTCCAAGTGCAATACGTTTTTTCTCATTGTCAAAATCGAGTATAACAACATTGATTTTATCATCAAGTTGAACAACTTCTTCAGGATGTTGGATACGACCCCAAGAAAGATCTGTAATATGAACAAGTCCGTCTACCCCGCCTAGATCAACAAATACTCCGTATGATGTGATGTTTTTAACAACACCTTCAAGTACTTGTCCTTTTTCTAATTTAGAGATAATCTCTTTCTTCTGTTGTTCTAATTCTTCTTCGATAAGTGCTTTGTGTGAAACTACAACGTTCTTGTACTCTGGATTGATTTTAACCACTTTGAACTCCATGGTTTTATCAACAAATATATCGTAGTCGCGGATAGGCTTAACATCAATTTGTGAGCCTGGTAAGAATGCTTCAATGCCAAATACATCAACAATCATACCGCCTTTTGTGCGACATTTAATGTAACCTTTTATAATTTCATTATTTTCAAGGGCAGTATTAACACGATCCCATGCACGAGATGCACGCGCTTTTTTGTGAGAAAGGATTAACTGGCCTCTCTTATCTTCTTGGCTTTCGATGTATACTTCTACTTCGTCACCAACCTTAAGGTCTGGATTATATCGGAATTCGTTTAATGAAACAATTCCATCAGATTTGTATCCGATATTTACAACCACCTCGCGTTTGTTCATGGATGAAACAGTACCTGTAACTACTTCTTTATCGTTGATTTTGCTCAGCGTATTATCGTATGTTTCGGCAAGTTTTTCTCTGCTCTCTTTACTATAAGGATCATCCTGAGCATAAGCAGCCCAATCAAAATCTTCAATGGGTGCTACAATTTTTAGGTTTTCAGTCATTTGTTGTTGAATAATGTTTAATTTAAATAAGTGAGACTTTATGTTGATTCACTTTTATATATAGTCTATTTATTGTTCTTTATGTGACATTTCAAGCGCGAAAACTTTAATACACTTCTGATTTGAATAAATATCTATAAAAAAAGCGGTGCAAAGATAGCAGGTTTTTTATTAATAACCAACTCTTTGCACCAATAACTAAATGAAAAACTTTCAATTTCAGAGAAGTAATCCTTTTTGCACTTCTTGTCTATCTCGTATTCCCAGAAGCTGTTCTACGAGTCTAAGGGCAAAATCAAATACAAATGCAGGACCCTTTCCTGTAATTATGTTTTCATCAACAACTACACTTTCTCCCGTTATTTTTGCCCCAATAAGTTCAGGCTCAAAGCCTGGATAGCACGTTGCACGTTTGCCATCTAGGAAACCTAATCCTCCAAGTACCATAGGAGCAGCACATATGGCTGCAATTAGTTTTCCTTTTGAGTTAAAATCAGATATTAGATTTTTCAAATCATCGTGTTCATTCAAATTCTTTGCTCCAGGCATACCACCTGGAAGTATTAACATATCGATGCTTGTAAAATCAACTTCATTGAATGTTTTATCAGCTGTAACAGGTATATTGTGAGCACCATTTACAACATTATTGTCTGTTGTTGAAACTGTAATAATGTCAATTTGAGCTCTTCTCAAAATATCTACTGTTCCTAATGCTTCTATTTCTTCAAATCCTTTTGCTAAAAAGAGGGCTACTTTCTTCATAATTTTTAGTTTTAAATACAGTAATATCAAAAACTGTCTGTTTAAATTTGATCAAAATGGGAGGTTAAATAATATCAATTCAAATTGAACCTATATGTAATAGTACCTCGCTGATTATTAACTGAATTAATAGAGTTGAACTTTGTTCTTCTAGCTGCTCTTAAAGCCTCATTTAATAGAGAAGCATTAGGAGCATTAGTTCCTTGACCTATTTCAGCATGAATTACATTACCTCCAGGATCAACTGTTATATTAACAACTACAGTGCCATCATCGTTCACGTTATACGTAGGTTGAACCAGTCCTCCACTTCCTAAACTTCTTCCACCTAAACTAAAAGTTCCAATACCACCTGTTCCTATTGGAGAACCCTGAGAAGAGTTGCCTGTTGATACACCTTGAGAACCTGCTCCTTCGGTATTGCCCCGACTTTCATTATTTTCACCAAACAAACCTGACATCTGTTCGTTAATTCTTCTGGCTTGCGCTTCTTTTTCTCTTCTAATACGTTCTTCCTCTTCAACTCTTCTTCTCTCAGCTTCCAATTCCGCACGTTTACGCTCT
Source organism: Bacteroidales bacterium (assembly GCA_012841425.1). GTDB lineage: Bacteria > Bacteroidota > Bacteroidia > Bacteroidales > Dysgonomonadaceae > Proteiniphilum. The sequence goes on from DUUR01000212.1 coordinate 5,329, forward strand.
TCTTCTCTTTGAGCTTCAATATCAATTGTAGGTTCGGTGTTCTGGCTAATAAATTCTTCCAATTGTGGCTGAGGAGGTGTTTCTACTTGTGGGGTAGGGACTGGGGTAACATCATTATATGGGGATTCAAATGCACCATAAGCATTCTCAGTAGTGCCAAACATAACTGGTACACCTTCAAGTACTTGAGGAGGTATCGTCAGGTTGAAATAAGTAAGTATGAGCAACAGAAAAAGCAACACTGCAAACAATGTTGTTCCAATAATTCCAAATATTTTCTCTTTCGAAACATTTTTCATAAGCTAACAGAAGCTTTTTAGTTAGGCCTCGTCATCAGTACCATCTTAAATTGGTTTTGATTGGCAATGTCTAATATGCGTACTATTTCTCTATAAGGCACACTTTCATCGGCATATAATGCAACAAAAATATCTGGATCGGCAGTATAAACAGATTGTAGAAAAGGTGTTATATCTTCAAATGCTATTTCCCGCTCGGTTTCATTAGCGTTTGCAACATAATAGTTAAGCTCTTTATCAATTGTTACTCTAGTTATAGGTTTTGCTTGCGCTTGTTGTTGAGACCTTGGTAACAACACCTGAATGGCGTTTGGTACAACAACTGTAGAAGTAATCATGAAAAAGATAAGCAATAGGAAAATCACATCAGTCATGGAGGCCATACTGAAATTTGTTTCTATACTAAATCGTTGTTTTAGTGCCATATCTTATACATCTGATAAATTGTTCATATTAAGAAAAACCTAAGCTGCAGGTTCGTTAAGGATATCCATAAATTCCATTATCCTCATTTCCAATCGGTTTACAATCCCTTTTATTCGAGTAGCTAAGTAGTTGAAAGCAAAAAGAGCAATGATACCCACAATTAAGCCTCCCACAGTTGTTACTAAAGCTTCATAAATACCTGTTGACAGAATATTTATATCAACATTAGTCCCAGCGCTTGCCATATCCATAAATGCCTTTACCATACCGGTAACTGTGCCAAGAAATCCCACCATAGGAGCGCCCGATGCTGCGGTTGCGAGTATGGGAAGTCCTTTTTCAAGATGAGATATTTCAATATTACCCTGATTCTCTATTGTCGACATTACATCAGCCGTTGGTCTACCTAGTCTAGAAATACCCTTTTCTACCATTCTAGATGTAGGAGTATCAGTATTTCTACATAAGTTTATTGCAGCATCAATTTTTCCATCATGGATATAATCCTTAATCCTATTCATGAAGGAATTATCCTCCTTAGCAGCCTTATTAATTACGAGTGTACGCTCAATTAATACGTAAATCGACATTAGTAAAAGTATAAGGAGGACAATCATTAACCATCCACCTTTTAAGGCTAGATCAAAAGCGTTCATTGTAACTGCTGTAGTTTCAGCTGTTGCAGCTTGCTGCATTGTTTGGTAAGCTGCCTGTGCTGTGTCAGCTGGCGAAGGTAATTGCAAAAAGATCATACTTATAATATACTATTAATTAGTTATATGAATTATTTTGTTATATAAAGATATAAAATTTGAGTTATCAAACCTAAGGTGTGGGCGCTTTTAAACAATCTTTATACGCTTTTATTGTTTTTTCTAAACCCAAATAAAGCGCATCACTTATAAGCGAATGACCAATTGAAACTTCTTTAAGCCAAGGTATGTTCATGTATAAGTAATTAAGATTTTCTAAGTTTAGATCATGACCAGCGTTAACTCCCAAACCGAGGTTTTTTGCAAGTGTTGCAGCCTCTACATAAGGCTCTACAGCTTTTTCTTTATTATACTGATACTGTTCTGCATATGGGCCAGTATACAATTCTATCCTATCAGCACCAATTTGAGAGGCCATTCGTATCATCTCTGGCATAGGGTCTACAAAAATTGATGTTCTCACACCCATAGATTGAAATCTCCCAACTATATCTGTCAGGAAATCTTTGTGTGTTATGGTATCCCAACCCGCATCAGAAGTGAGTGCGTCTGTAGCATCAGGTACTAGTGTTACCTGTGTTGGCCTTATTTTTCCAATAAGAGATATAAACTCAGGATTTGGATTTCCCTCTATATTAAACTCTGTATGTACTTTAGATTGAAGATCATATACATCTGAGTATTTAATATGTCTTTGATCTGGCCTTGGGTGAATGGTTATACCTTCAGCGCCAAATTTCTGGCAGTCTAATGCTACTTTTACTACGTCAGGAATATTTCCACCCCTAGAATTTCTAAGAGTAGCAACCTTGTTTACATTTACACTAAGTTTAGTCATATATTAATTACAAACAATTTAATACAAAGTGGCTGGCTCCTATAAAAATTTAAAATTAAAAAATAAAATAGAGTAAGGAGTTTTAAATACACAAAATTTCACCATCTTTGTAATACTGGTACAAAAGTAATACGAAATAACCATTTTCTCAATGTCGACGAAAGAATTTATTAAAAATCAGGTAGAAAAGTTCTTAAAGCCCTTTACTCCTGAACAGTTCACAGAGCTTTCGGAAACCGAGAATTCTTTGATAATTCTGGAGATACCTTCAAAAGACTACTTGTTAACAGAAATTGCAAGAATCGTTGAAAGTAATAATGCTCATGTTATTGCTTTGTCGGTTTTCCCTATTTCCAGTAATGCAGAATTGCTGGTTTCCTTAAAACTCGATATTTCTGATTTAACTTCAGTCTTGAGAAGCTTCGAGAGGTTTAACTACAAGGTGGTTTATTATTATATGAAAGAGGGCGAAGTCACCGATATTCAAAAAGAAAGATTGGACGAGTTGTTGTATTACCTTGACATGTAGAAATGATTAGCTAGTTTATTTTAATTCATAAAGATATTCCTTATTATATGAAGTTTGCGCTTTTTGGAAGTATGTTTCCCGACAGGACCGCGAAGGCGGAAGAACAGATTCTAGGTGTGTGTGAATCAATTTTAAGACATGGAGGAAAATTATGTCTCACAGAAAATTTCTTCCTTACGTTACCACTTTATATAAAACAAAAACTAGAAAACGTATGTGAACTAGTAGAAGTGTTACCTAAAGTTGACATGGCAGTAAGCGTAGGTGGTGACGGTACTTTTTTGCGAACTGCAACAACAGTAGGAAATACTGGTATTCCTGTCTTAGGTATAAATACCGGTAGACTGGGATTTTTGGCAGCTATCAACTATTCTGATGTTGATGAAACATTGAAAGAGGTGATGGACAGGAATTATAGGGAAGAAGAAAGAACTTTGCTAAAAATGTCTACTGATGAAACTTTCCCACCCGAACACTTTAATACAAACGCTTTAAATGAAATAGCCCTACTTAAGCAAGACACTGCATCTATGCTCTCAATACATGCTTATATAAATAACGACTATTTAACCTCATATCAAGCAGATGGTCTTATTATTTCCACTCCTACTGGTTCAACAGCATATTCATTAAGTATCGGAGGATCAATTCTTTCTCCAACTACTCCTAGTATAATATTATCAGCAATTGCTCCCCATAATCTAACTTCTCGTTCATTAGTTGTTGACGACAGTAGTATAATATCATTAAAAGTAGAGAGTCGGAGTCACACGTTTTTAGTATCAGTTGATGGGCAGTCTCGAGTACTAGATGAAACTGTAAGCATTCAAATTCGGAAAGCCGACTATACATTACGTGTGGTGAAAAGGGTAGGGCGCACTTTTTATGAAACCCTACGCGATAAACTCATGTGGGGCGCCGATGTCAGAAAACAGCAGAAATAATTAATTGATAAATTAATTAATAATCGACTAAGTTATCTATTTCATCCATTATTATTTTGCTTGTCATTCTCGTATGGGAACCATTTTTCGAGTCCTTTAATCATAAGGAAAAATATAAACATAAAAATGAATATTCCCACTATTCCGATTAATGCTATAAAAAGTGCAGCTTCTATTGTTGTACTCATATTATATTCTTTAATTTACGAGACTAGTATATTTTTTTCCTATCACCCAAGCAATGGAACTAAAGTTAATATAATACCTCCCGCTACCACTGATCCAATTTGACCACCAACATTAGCACTAATTGCTGGCATAAGTAAATAGTTGTATGGATCTTCTTTTTGTCCCATTTGATGAATCACCCTAGCCGACATAGGGAATGCTGATATTCCGCATGCACCAATCATAGGATTAATTTTATTGTCCTCTTTTCTAAATATGTTTAGAAATTTAGCGAAGATAACACCACCAAATGTATCAAAAACAAATGCAAAGAGTCCCAAACCAATTATAATTAGTGTATCAACTCTTATAAATCTGTCTGCTGTCATTGTACTTGCAATTGTTATTCCAAGTAAAATTGTTACCAAGCTCGAGAGTTCATTTTGTGCAGACAGCGATAGTTTATTTAATACACCACATTCTCTAATTAAGTTGCCAAACATTAAGAA